>JAJXTM010000023.1 GCA_021783875.1 Bacteroidota bacterium | reverse complement strand
ATCGGCACAGAATATGTGAATACGAAATCACCCGATAGGTGAAAGCGTAAAATTTAATTATTTCGGGTAAAAATTCTTATTGATTAAAAAAGTTTACCGGAAATGAAAAAACAATTAGTACACAGCACAGAATTGATAACAGCAAAAGCAGGCTTACTAATATGCGATGCATTTGAAAAGTATGTTGGTCTGCCGGAGTTAATAGATACAACCTTCCCGAAACCAGGCTCAAACAGGGCATTTGCACACAGCAAACACGTCGGCACACTGGTACAGATGTTTCATGACGGAGCCAGTCAACTAGAAGATGTCAGGGAATTAGCCGAAGACAAGGCAATACAGAAAATGATGGATATTACTTCTTATCCTGGTTCAGATGCACTAGGCAATTGGCTTCGGCGTCAGGGAAGTTCCACAGGCGTAGAGTGTCTGTGGAAAGTAATGAAGCAATTGTTCACCAATGTTTCCGGAAAGGACTTCACTCTGGACATAGATGCCACTGTCATAGAGGCAAACAAAGGGGATGCAGAAAAGACATATAAGGGTACAGTAGGTTATCAACCAATGCTTGGTATTATTGCTGAGAATAACATTACTGTTTTCTCAGAGTTCAGACAAGGAAATTGTTCTCCCAAGAAAGGGATAGTAAATTTCATTGCCGGCTGCAGGGAAAATATAGGCAACCGAGTCACCTATGTCAGAAGTGATTCAGCAGCATTTCAAAAATCAGTAGTAAAGTATTTAGTAAAAGAGGGTTTATCCTATAGCATAACTGCCATACAGAATGAAGCAGTAGAACAAAAAATCAAAGAAATTCCGGAAGAATCATGGAACACTGGCACGGATGCAGATGGTATGAAAACCAGCTACTCTGTTGCTGAGACAGATTATGCTTTTATAGGTAAAAAGAAGTCCTGCCGCCTTGTAGTCAAACGTGAGAAAAAAGACTCACAGTTAGATATGTTCGATACCTCGGAATACCGATACTGGGCTATTCTGACAAACCTGTCTTCAGAGAGCTATAGTGCAAATCGGGTTGTCCTAACTCACCAGATGCGGGGACAGATGGAGAAATGTATCGGGGAGTTAAAGCATCACTGCGGCTTAGACCGCCTGCCCTGTGGACAGTTCAGCGCAAATGCTATGTACTTTACGGTAGGTATACTTGCCGCCAATCTTCTGCAGCTACTTAAGCAGGATACATTTTTTGATGATTATCTGAAGGCAAGCATAAAGACTTTTCGTTATAAACTGATTCATCTTGCTGCCAGAGTAATTAAGCATGGCAGAGTACTACTGATTAAAATTGCAAGTTCACTTGAAAAGTTCAAACTTATTGAATCGGCTTACTTGAAATATTCTCTTTCTCCACCATTGAGCTGAGGAATCTCTGCTCGTTAAATGATATATTCTCTGACTTAGTCGTGATATTGTTGCTACTGTGGAAAGCTATCTCCAATAAGCCATTATATTTTATTCCTACACTAACTGATAGTTCCCGAATTACCTTACCCGATATTTTTATTACAATATTTTAAGTTTTTTAGGTAACAACCCGGTTTACCCTTTTTTATTTAATCGGATCTTTCCCTATATCGGATTTGAGGTATTATATTTTTGAAGAAATATCCCTCATCATTGTTTTCATAAATGCAAACAATTATATAAATTGGTTAGATAAATTTTATAACTATACGTCATTCCAACATCATTCTAATGAGAATATCCGAAAATAAAATAGAAGAAATTAGGTCGGCAGCCAATATAGTAGAAATTATTTCTGAATTTATCCAAATAAAAAAACGCGGAAAAAATTTTATTGGACTTTGTCCATTTCACAACGAAAAGACTTCTTCTTTTACAGTGAATGAGGAAAAACAAATTTTTCATTGTTTTGGATGTCATATTGGCGGAAATGTTTTCAAATTCCTTATGGAATATGAAAAAGTATCGTTTGTTGAGGCTGTCCAGGATGTCGCCCGTCGTGTTGGAATAACAATTGAGTCAAATGATAATTTTTCCAGCGAAAAACAAAGTCAACTAGAACTCCTATATGACATAAATAATACTGTAGCAAAATATTTTTCTGATAATTTGATTATCAAAAAAGACGGAGAAGCTGCTATAAATTATTTTAATAATAGAAAAATTAAGCCGCAGACAATGAGGAGTTTTGGGCTAGGCTACTGTTTTCCTGCACGAGATGCGCTGGTAAATTTTCTAAAAGACCATAAAATCGATATTGAAAAGGCATTGCTCTTAGGATTAATCGGCAGTAGTAATGACGGAAGATTATATGATAAATTTTCCGGCAGATTAATTTTTCCGATATTTTCGCCTAATGGAAGAGTTGTGGCTTTTGCCGGAAGAGTTTTTAATGAAAAAGAAGGCACTGCTAAATACTTAAATTCTCCCGAATCGCCCATTTATACAAAGGGCAGAATCCTTTATGGACTTTCTCATGCTAAAGATGAAATAAGAAAATTAGATAAAGCCATATTAGTTGAAGGTTATATGGACTTGATATCTTTATATCAGGGCGGTATTAAAAATGTCGTAGCAGTCTCCGGTACAGCGCTTACAGAAGAACAAACTATCCTTCTTTCACATTATACTAAAAATATTATATTATTATTTGATGCTGATACTGCAGGAATAAAAGCTTCCATGAGAAGTATTGAAATATTGTTAAAAAGAGATATGGAGATCAAAATTGCCTCCTTACCTAGGGGAGAGGATCCCGATTCTTATATCCAAAAATTCGGTAAAGATCGGTTCGAAGAAATAATAAAAAAAGCAATTAATTTTGTTGAATTCCAATCTGCAATTTTTGAATCTCAAGGAATGTTTGATGAACCTTCTACGACTGCAGATGCTATCAGAGAATTGGTAAAACCAATTGCACTAATAAAAGATGAGTTGAAAAGAAATCTTCTTATTAAAAATATTGCAAGAAAATTTAACCTGCGTGAGAGACTTATTGAGTCAGAGTTAGACAAAGTGATTACCCAAACAACTAAACTATTAACCGGCGAGGAAAGGGCTAAACTAAGGCAAAATAACCGAAATGAAATTGTTAAAGATGACAGCCTGATTAAAAAGACATCGCCTGCGGTATACAATCTTGAGCGAGAAATAATTAGACTATTGTTTGAAGGGAATAAAGATATAATCGAATTTGTTGCGGCTCACATTCCCTCACATGAATTTTCTATAGAAATTCATTCAAAAATTGCAGAAATTGTTTATGAAGCTTGCTTAGCTAATGAAGAAATTATAATCGCTGCCTTATTAGAAAAATTTGATGATGACAAGGTACAGTCATATATTATTGAATTAACTTTTGATAAATATCGAACCAGTAAAAAATGGGATGAGATACATCCCGGCGCCTCGCAAGAGATAATTCTTGAAAAATATGCCAAGGATATAATTAGGAAGTTTAAAGTCAGCCAGATCGATTATAAAATTTCAAATAACAGAAAAGAAATAGAACAAACTTCAAATGAAGAGGAAAGATTTGATTTAATGAAAGTGAACAGGGATCTTGAGAAAGAAAAATCATTAATTATTAATGATTTAAATTGAGTTTAATTTTAATATCATTAACTTTATTCTTAAAATTTTTTTTATTTTAAATAAAATTAAAAGTAAATGTTTCTATGTATAGACAAGCTAAGACAGGTAAATTATTAATTGAAATATTACCTAATAAATGCGATTTCTGCGGATGTTGTGTTGGTGTTTGCCCTGAGGATGCAATTGAATTAAAAGAAGCCGAGATATATATTATTGATGAGCGGTGCACAAATTGCTCAAAGTGTATTTGGAGCTGCCCAATTGAAGTAATTAAATTTAACAAAGAAGGAGTACTGTCTAAAAGTTTAGCTTAAATATAAGTTATCAATTAAGCTGCATTTTTAAGATTATTAATGAAATCTGATTATGATATAATTGTTGTAGGGGCAGGGCCGGCTGGCTCTATGGCTGCTCGTTTTGCAGCCGAAAAAGGAGTATCCGTTTTAATGCTCGAAAAAGACAGAGATGTAGGATATCCCGTGCGCTGCGGAGAAGCAGTCAGTAAAGCCGGAGTGTCAGAATTTATTGAGCCGGATGAAAAATGGATTTCTTCTCACATAAATAATTTTGCTTTAATATCGCCTGACGGTACCGAAGCAACAATCGAATTTGGCGATGCCGGATATGTGCTTGAGAGAAGGATTTTTGATTATGAGTTAGCAAAAACTGCGGCTAAAGCAGGAGCTGAGATATTAACCAGAGCTTATGTGAATGGATTATTATTTGAGAACGGAGTAGTATCCGGAGTAAAATATGAGTATCGAGGTGAACAGAAGCAATTATCTGCTAAAATTGTAATTGCCGCTGATGGAGTTGAGTCACGTGTCGGAAGATGGGCAGGGTTAAGAACTTTTACAGATTTTCGAGAAATGGAATGTTGCGTTCAAATTACGGCATCAAATATAAATGTAGAAAAAAATACCCTATATTTTTATTTTGGTCAAAATGTTGCTCCCGGCGGATATTTTTGGATTTTCCCTAAATCGAATAATGCAGCAAATATCGGATTAGGTGTAAGCGGAATGGTTGGCAAGAAAAAATCTGCTTTATCATTTTTAAATAATTTTATGTCGAATAATTTTCCGGACTCCCCAATTCTTACTTCTATTGCAGGCGGCGTCCCTAGTTCAATAACTTTAGAAAAAATTTCCGGACCCGGAATTATGCTAGTAGGCGATGCTGCCAGACAAGTCAATCCATTAAGCGGCGGCGGTATTGCAAGCGGAATGATAGGCGGAAGTATCGCCGGTAGAATTGCAGGAGAAGCTATACTTAGAAATAACTTAAGTCATATTTTATCTTATGATAAGGAATGGCACAACCGGCTTGGTAAACGACATGAAATATTTGAAAGAATTAAAAACGGTATCTATAACTTTAGCGACGACAAATTTAATAAAATTGCCCAATCTTTTAATAGCATCCCTAAAGATAAAAGAACTTTAGGAAGATTATTTACTACTGCATTATTGAATCAGCCTTCGCTTCTTGTTGATATTGCAAAAGTATTTATAATATAAAGTAATTACTTTCTTATGCCCAAAAAATCACAGGATAAAAATATTCTTGATAATATTGAAAGCTTTATTCGTTTTGCAAATGGAATAGATGATTTTTCTATTTGGGTTTCAAATGAAAAAGGTGCAATTACGTATTCAGACAGCATTAATAAAATTACGGGATACACATCTAAAGAGATCAATCGATTACCGGATAAAATATACAGTATCATTTTTGAAGACGATGTCGTAAATGTTAAAAATTCTTTAGCAAATTTCTTGCATGATAAATCACGCAATGTTCTTCAATTAAAATATAGAATAGTTAGAAAAGACAATTCCGTATCCTGGGTTAAGGAAAGCATAACAAAAGAAGGCAATACATTTAGGAATAAACATTCAATCAAGGGAGTGATGGTAAATATTTCCGAATTACAGGAGGAAATATTTTCGCAAAAGAAGTTGGTCAACACTTTCAGAGATCTAAATGATGCAAAAGACAAATTTATTTCTATTCTTTCGCACGATTTAAGGGCTCCTTTTACTAGCATATTAGGATTCGCTGAAATACTTCTCAATGAACCCAATCTTTCAAAATCAGAGCAAATTGAATTTCTAACTTATATAAGTGATTCTTCTCAAAATCAACTCCAGTTAATTAATTATTTACTTGACTGGTCAAGACTTCAAACCGGAAGACTAAAATTAGATCCTGTCAAATTAAATGCACAATCCACCGTATACAATTGCATTTCTTCTTTAACAGGTAATTCCATTAGGAAAAATATTGACATTCAGGTCAATATAAAGAATTCCCTTTTTGTCCTAGCAGACGAAAGACTTTTGATGCAGGTAATTAATAATTTATTGAGTAATGCAATAAAGTTTTCCAACCAGGATGAAACTGTTGAAATATCAGCTGATATTTTTAGTAACGGTTTAGCCGAATTTATTATCAAAGATAATGGAATCGGAATTTCAGAAGAAAATAAAAATAAAATTTTTAAGGTTGAAAAAACTTTTTCTACAGAAGGTACAAAAGGAGAAAAAGGAACAGGTCTTGGGTTATCATTAGTTAAAGAGATTGTTGAAAAACATGGCGGATCTATATGGTTTTATTCAGAACTGGGAAAAGGAAGTGAATTTCATTTTACCATTCCTTGTACTCAAAAAATAATATTAGTAGTTGATGATAATCCTATTGAAAGAAAAAAAATTGAAAAAATCATCCATGAAGGCTGTTCTTCATATAAATTATTAAATACTGAAAATGGTTATGAAGCGCTTGAATTTATTATGGAAAGCCCCCCGTCTCTAATTATAGTTAACCAAAATTTACCCTTAATGAGCGGGCTTCATCTTATCGAGACAATTCGCAAGGAAGACCGAAATTTCAAAATTCCGATTTTTGCGATTGTGCAAAAAATCTCAGAAGAAATCATAAGTGCCTACCAAAATTTTGGTGTAGATGAATTATTTCAAAAACCGATTGACGAGCAATATTTTAGTGATACCATTCAAAAAAAATTAAACTAAAATTTTGCTCTATCCCATCTCTTCTAAATTAAGAAGTCTATCTTTATATTTGTAAAAACAATTAGGAGGAATTTTGAAAATTGCAGTAATAGGAACCGGTTATGTTGGGTTGGTTACAGGAACTTGCTTTGCTGAAACCGGTAATAATGTAATTTGCGTTGATATTGACGCATCTAAAGTTGAAAAAATGAAAAGTGGCATTGTCCCTATTTTCGAACCGGGACTTGAAATACTTTTCGAAAGAAATATTAAAGACGGTAGATTATCTTTTACAACTATTCTTGCTGATGCAGTTATTAATTCTGATATAATTTTTCTGAGTTTACCTACTCCTCAAGACGGAGACGGAAGTGCTGATTTAAAATATGTTCTAGGGGTTGCGGACGATATGGGAAAGTTATTTAAAAATAATCCGAATATTGGTTTTAAGATAATTATTGATAAGAGTACAGTTCCCGTAGGCACTGCCGATAAAATTAGAAATAAAATAAAAACTTTAGCTCCAAATTTTAATTTTGATATCGCCTCCAATCCGGAATTTTTGCGTGAAGGCATGGCTGTTGAAGATTTTATGAAACCTGAACGTGTAGTAATTGGAACAAGTAACTTAAAAACAAAGGAGATATTATCCCAATTATACGAACCTTTCGTTAGAAGCGGAAATCCTATATATTTTATGGATGAACGCTCTGCTGAAATGACAAAATACGCCGCTAATTCATTCCTCGCTACAAAAATTTCCTTCATGAACGAAATAGCCAATCTCTGCGAACTTACCGGAGCTCAAGTTGATAATGTCAGAATAGGTATTGGATCGGATTCTCGAATAGGGAAAAGATTTCTATTTCCAGGCGTCGGTTATGGCGGATCATGCTTCCCAAAAGATGTCATGGCACTTGTTAATACTGCAAACGAGAAAAATTATGACTTCAAAATTTTAAAATCTGTTGTTGCTGTTAACAAAAATCAAATATTATTGTTCTTTCAAAAGATTTTATCATACTACAATGGTAATATTAATGGCAGAAAATTTGCTCTATGGGGTCTTGCATTTAAACCCAACACAGACGATGTTCGTGATGCTCCGTCATTTGATTTAATAAATAATTTATTAAAAAATGGGGCATTTGTTTCTACATTTGATCCCGAAGCTATGGAGACAACAAAAAAGAAGTTCGGAGATAAAATTGATTATGCTGAAAACTCTTATGAAGCATTGAATAACGCAGATGCTTTGATTATAGTTACTGAATGGAATGAATTCAGAAACCCGGATTTTGCTAAAATTAAATCTCTTTTGAAAGAACCGGTAATTTTTGACGGCAGGAATCTTTATGACGTTGAAAAAATGAAGGCAAATGAGTTTATTTATTATTCAGTCGGCAGACCTGTGGTTAAAAATTAAATATGGTGATTTTTAATTTTCTGAGGAATTAATAGTTGGAAATTTCAAATTCTAATAAATCCTGGTTTGCTCTTTATACTAAACCGCGATGCGAATTTAAAGCAGCTGGAGAATTACAGGGGTTAGGCATAGAACATTATTTACCATCAGTTACAAAATTGAAACAATGGAGTGATAGAAAGAAAAAAGTAACTGAACCGCTTCTTAGGGGTTATATATTTATTTTTGCAGATGAAAAAGAAAGAATGATTTCTCTCGAAAATGAATATATAGTCCGCTGTATATTTGATCATGGCAGACCTGCAAAAATTCCTGACTGGCAAATTAATAATTTAAAATTATTTCTAACAAGTAATTCAGATGTTGAAGTTACTGAAGGTTTGCTGACAGGGAAAAAAATCCTCATTAAAGATGGTCCTTTTGAAGGTGTTATCGGTACAATTATAGATGTTAAAAATGAAAAATCCGTTGCTGTTTCAATCGATTTACTTAATAGAACAGTTGTAGCTCATCTTCCGAAAGAAAGTTCTTTTGACCTTATTAAAACAGAATAAATATTATTTTTTAATAGGTGATATTTAGTAAAAAATTTTATAATTTAATTCCGGAAATAATATCTGGGAATTTTAATGCTAAAACAGCCTGATCTTTCAAACCTTTCAAAAAATGATCATATCGATCAGTTCCTTTTATTAAGAAAAATTGAAATCAAAAATACTAAGCAGAATAAGCCTTATTTATTTCTGGAATTAGGCGATAAATCTGCAACTTTAACTGCCAATATATGGGAAAAATTTGAAAATTATCTTACTGCACTTAAAGTAGGAGATGTAGTTAAAGTCGTCGGTAACATTGAAGATTATCAAGGTAATCTTCAAATCAAAGTTTCCGCTATCACAAAACCGGATATTTCGGATAACATATCGCCGGCAGATTTTTTACCTAAATCTAAAAAAGATAAGGGTCAAATGGTTTCTGAATTTACTGACCGAATTAAAAAAATTCAGAATTTACACTTAAAAAAATTATTAGAGAATATATTTGATGAAAAAGGAATTGAAAAATTTTCGTTAGCCCCTGCTGGAAAGACCTGGCATCATGCCTATCTTCATGGTTTAATTGAGCATACTTTAGAAATTATAAGAATTTGTGATTTAATTTGCGATATCCATCCGGAAATTAATCGTGATTTGCTGATCAGCGGAGCTATGATGCATGATTTTGGGAAAACGGAAGAGTTAAGCTACGATAATTCCTTCGATTATACGGATAAAGGAAAATTGCTCGGACATATTGTAATTTCGGCAATGCGCCTAAATGAAGAGATTAATAAAATTCCGCTTTTCCCCGAAGAATTGAAAAATTGCCTTATCCACCTAGTTCTTAGTCATCAGGGCAAGTTAGAATTCGCTACCCCAGTAGTTCCTAAAACATTAGAAGCAATCGCCTTATATCAGGCTGACGAATTAAGTGCAAAAGTTAACGCATACAAAAATGCAATATCTAAAAATATAATTTCCGAAAGCGGTTGGACTAAGTTTATTCCTTTAGCTTCGACCGAATTATATAGACCTGATATTTCTGCTGGAAACGAAGGAATAAATAACTCACTTTTCGACTAATTATAAATAGGATGAATTATGAAATCAAAAATGCTTTCAATAACAATCTTCTCTTTCCTTTTGGTTTTAATATCAATTTCAAATTATTGTTATGCTCAAAATGTCCAGGATTTTATTAAAAAAGGAGACGATTATTTAAACACAAAATTTGATAACCAAAGAGCTTTAGAAGCATATAATGAAGCTGATAAAATTTCTCCGAATAACTGGGAAGTATATTGGCGCTTAAGCCGTGTATATGTTTATATAGCAGAACATATGCAGGCATATAATTCAACCGAAAAGGATGCCCAGCTTGCGGTTTATCAAAAAGCTTATAATTATGCCGATGAAGCAGTAAAACTTGCTCCGAATCAATCAATAACCTATGTCCGAAGAGCAATAGCTAATGGAAGAATAGCTTTGTTTAAGGGAATTTTTTCCGTAGGAAGCATAGTTAATTCAGTTAAAGCTGATTGTGATAAAGCTATTTCAATAGGCAACGGCGGTAATTATGTTCAGGCTATTGCTCATTATGTACTTGCCTTGACAAATGCAAAAGTCAGCGAAAAATGGAAACCTGCAAGAGCATTATTAGGCTTAGGCTGGGCTGATATTGATGTTGCTATTGCTGAATATAAAAAAGCTATCTCGCTTTACCCTAACTTCAGGATGTTCTACATGGATCTGGCTAGAGCTTATATGCGAGAAGATGAAAACACCTTGGCTAAAGAAATGTTAAATAAAGTAGTAGCTTCACCAAAACAAGATGAAAATGATGATGACTTATTGACTGAAGCAAAAACGCTTCTTAAGCATATGAATTGATTTATTGGAAAAAAATATATTAAATTATTTTAAACCGACAAGCTTACACATGCGTTGAAATTCTAATTGCTCTTTTTCGGTAAGTACTTTAAACTCTTTCACTACTGCTTCTAAAAAAATTGGGAAAATATTTGAAAAAAATCTTTTCCCTTTTTTTGTTAGGTGTATAATAAAAAATCTTCTATCATCCTTACTTCTTTCACGTTCTACATAACCAAGTTTTTCAAGATTATCAATGACCATAGTAATGTTTCCCCCGCTCCGTAGAATTTTTTTCCCCAAATCTTTCTGCGAAAGTGCACCTAAATTATAGAGAACGTCCAATACAGCAAACTGACTTATTGTCAATCCCTTTTTATTGAGCATTAAGTTAACTCTGCTGCTTAACGATTCAGAAGCTCTAATTAACTTAATATAATTATTAAGAGAATTAATCTCCTGTTTTGTTCCTTTATAATTAGTAGCCATAATTCTCTTGCTTATTTCTCAAATTTAAGTCCGAACAATTTAAATGAATAATTTGAATATAAAACTATATCCCGCATCTTTAAGAATCAACTTTGAGAAATGTTTTAACGTTAACAACATTTTAGTTAAATTTGATCAATATAAATTTATTTGTAAGGAATGAAATTGAAAATTGCAATCGCTTCGGATCACGGGGGATTTGAATTAAAAGCTTATCTTGTTATGTGGTTAAAAGAAAATAATTTTGATGTGACAGACTTGGGAAACCTTGTTTATGATAAAGAAGATGATTATCCTGATTTTGCAAATAAACTAGCACAATATGTCTCAAACGGATATGCTGAAAGAGGAATTTTAATTTGCGGAAGCGGAGTCGGAGCATGTATTTCTGCAAATAAAACCAAAGGTATTCGAGCTAGCATTTGTCATGATACTTATTCTGCCCATCAAGGCGTTGAACATGATAATATGAATGTAATTTGTTTTGGCGCGAGAGTTATCGGAGCAGACCTCGCAAAAGAATTAGTTACTGCCTTTTTAAATGCCAAGTTTTATAACGAAGGTCGATTTAAAAGACGATTCGATAAATTACTGACATTAGAAAAAAACTAATCTTAAGTTATTTCCCGAATACATTTTTTATCTCCCTTGTAATAATAAACCCTCCGATAAAAAATGATATCAGAATTATAACCGACAAAATTACCGTCATACCGGTTGATAATATTAACATATTCTGCTTTTATCTTAGGTGATTTCTATCTTTTCAAATCATTGATTTAATCTTTAATACCATAGAATATTAAAAAGCATGCCAATAATACAGTAAGTTATATTCAATCATTTTTCATTAAAAAATGAATTTTATTTTGATTTTAATCAACCAGTTATTTTTTTAATGTCTCAATCTAAGATTGAAATCTCTTCCTAAATAATGATGAGATTCTTTATTAGATTTGATTCATTAAATTTCTATAATCATTAGCGTAAAGGAACAAAAAATGAAAGTTGGATTTATTGGATTAGGTTTGATGGGGAGCCGCATGGCAAATAATCTTATTCGAAATGGCAATCAACTTTTTGTTTATAATAGGACAAAAGAAAAAGCAAATGACTTAATCAATAATGGAGCTACTTTTACAAATTCTGTGGCGGAGTTAGCATCGCAATCCGAAGTAATAATTACAATGCTTTCCGAACCACAAGTTGTAAAAGATGCTGCACTTGGGGATAGCGGGTTCCTTAATCATCTTAACAAAAATTCTGTCTGGATAGATTGTTCAACCGTAAATCCCACTTTTTCTAAAGAAATGTTTAAGGAAGCTAGTAAAAGGAACATTCGTTTTCTCGACGCACCTGTTTCGGGAACCACAAAACCAGCCGAGAAAGGAGAATTGACATTTCTAATCGGAGGGGAAAATGATGTTATAGAATATTGCAGACCACTTTTTGAAGCAATGGGCAAAAAAATTATTCATATCGGTGGAAATGGTATGGGGACTTCAATAAAAATGGTTATTAATCTTTTGCTTGCACACTCAATGCTTGCATTTTCTGAGGGAATTCTTTTGGGCGAATCGTTAGACATATCAAAAGAAAAACTATTTGAAATTCTGTTCGGAGGACCGGTTATTGCTCCATTTCTTGCCGGTAAGAAAGATAAATTATTACATTCAAATTTTGAAGCGGAATTTCCTCTGCAATGGATGTTGAAAGATTTACACCTGGCATTAATATCTTCAGTTGAGAACAATTTACAATTACCTTTGACGGAATCTGCTGCAAAGATATATGAAGGAGCTTCCAAATCCCGATATAAAGAAGATGATTTTTCAGCTATTTATGAGTATATTAAAACAATAAAATAACTTTTATTGAATTAATTTTCGATATTGCTGTTATAATATTAATTAGTATATAATTTTCAAAGAGGGATAAAATGAAAATAATTACTATTCTGATATTCACATCGCTTACGTCATTTTTACTTTTTCAAAGTGTTTTATATCCTGTTCAAAAGGATACAACCATAACCGCTCAGGAAATTCTGCTTTCTAATGGATCAATATTAAAGGGTATACTTATCAGGCAGGATAGTTTAAATGAAATTATTAAACTGGAAAATGGTAAGAATATTAATATTTTGAAATCAATGATTGTTGATTCATCTTACCGATATCCAATTAATACATACAGCAAATTAAAGACTATTCGACCATCAGAACTTGTTAATTTAAAATTAAATGATAATTCCCGATTTATTGGAAATGTTATTTCGGTCGAAGATTCCGTCCTGCGATTCTTAACATCAACCGGAATTAATATGGCAATTCCGATTCACCTTATTAAATCCTTTAGCATATCAAAAAAAGAAATTGTTGAAGGAAATTTTACCTTTGCTGATCCAAATCAATCTCATCTTTTTTTCGCACCAACCGCTAAACCCATTAATGCAGGACAAATATACTTTTCCGACTACATGGTTTTCTTTCCGACAATCTCAGCCGGGATTGGAAATATAATCTCTATTGGCGGCGGTATAAGTTTAGTACCTTCTTCAATAGACCAGGTATACTATGCAAATTTAAAAATTACATTATTGAATATAGCTTTGAATAAATATAATTTATATTTTGCCGCAGGGGGAATGATTACTAATATACTTTCCGGATTCGGTGAAGCTGCTTCCGTACTTTATTGCATGGCAACAATCGGATATCAAAATGCTGATTTAAATTTGGGATTCGGAAGCGGATCTTCAAACTCCGGAAGCACCGGAAACTCAATCTTGATATTCGGCGGAGAAATAAGGATATCCAATAGTGTTAAATTAATCTCTGAAGATTATTACTCTCCGGCTAATAATAGTCCATTGTATTCATTGGGGTTGAGATTTTTCAGCAAAGATATTGCCGGTGATTTTGCTTTAGCCACTTCACCTGATTTATTATCTTCGGATACATTCCCATTTATACCATGGCTAAGTTTTTCTTACAATTTTTGATTCCTTATTTTTAGATATTCGAACATTTAATTTTTTGTTAATTACTCGGAGATATCTTGAAGAATAAATTTTTCCTATTTATTTTTTTAATAGTGATTATGTTTGCGATTAAACCTTGCAATATAAAAGCTCAAAATTTTAAATTTGCAGCTATGTCGGACAGCAGAGGAGATTACGAAGGAGTAAATCAGCCTGTATTATCGGCTTTAATTAATCATCTTTTAAAGAAAAATTCCGATACAAAATTTATAGTATTTCCGGGAGATCTGGTTTCCGGTAATAAATATTCCGCTGATACTACTGAGAAGCAGTTAAATTATTGGCAGAAAACTATGGCGCCAATTTATAATGATTCAAATATGGTTTGGCCCAAAATATGGGTGTCGGTCGGTAATCATGAAATCCAGAATTCCAAAGATGAAGGGTTATTCAAAGAGGAATTTCAAAATGTTTTTATGAACGGCCCTGAAGATGAAAAAGGTTTGACGTACTCATTTGATTATGACAAAGTACATTTTGTTTTTATTACAACTAATCGATGGAATTATAGTGAATCCGATGAAGGGGGAAACAATGACTGGCATTATGTTAAACATCTTGATTGGCTAAATAATGACTTACAATCGGCAATACAAAGGGGAAACAAGTACCTTTTTGTAATGGGTCATGAGACTGCTTTTCCAATCGGCGGACACCTTAAAGATGGGCTTCCGAATCTTGGTAATCACCTTACACTTCCAATAGACTCAACGCGTAAATGGTATCTAATTCAAAGGGATATGTTTTGGAAAATTCTATCGGAAAATAAAGTGACAGCTTATATTTGCGGACATGAACATTTATATGCGCGGGAATCTATTAACGGGGTTTACCAAATTACTTCCGGAAGTTGCGGAGCTCCTCTTTATTATTTTAATCCTACTTCAAATGATGTCAAAAAGAAAAGTTTTGGATGGAGTGAATTCAACTATCAAGAAGCTATCCCATATTATAAAGCACTTAATTATTTTTATGGCCCAGGTGAAGATTCGCAAGCATCAAAGGATTTTTTTGGTAAACGGGCATTTGTATATGTTACTTTAAATGTAACCCCTGATTTTGTTTATATAAATACTTATGGATGTTACCCCAAAGCAAATTCAGATAGAATTATGGGAAGTAAAATTCAATTACTTGATACTTTTAAAATAAAAAGAAAATTATAATTGAAGATTTAACTTTATTCTCGTATCAACGGAATAAATAGAATCATTATCTGAAATAATAACAGGATTAAAATCAAACTCTGAAACTGAAATATTGTCTAATAATAATTGTGCAGAAGATTTTATTATTTCAACTATTTTGCTCATTTTAACCGGTTTTTCTCCGCGCACTCCTTTAAGTAATAAACCGATTTTTGTTTCGGCAATCATTTCTTCTATATCAACTTCCGATAAATAAGCAGATCTTAAAGAAGTATCATTAATTATTTCTACGTACTTTCCCCCGCTTCCGAACATAATCATAGGACCAAAGGCAGGATCTCTAAATCCTCCTATCAGAATTTCAAACCTTGGTTTAATAAACGGCTGAACAATAAATTCATCAAGATGTATTCTCTTCTCTTTAAAGCTTTCAAGTATTTCCATCTCAGCTTCAAGCAATTCATTTATGTTTTTTATATTAACCTTAACTGCGTTAAACTCTGATTTGTGAATTACATCTTTGGAAATTCCTTTTAAAACGAGCGGGAACGAAAATTTTTCAATAATCTTATTTATAATCCCCGGCAAAATAATTTCAGTTTTGACAACAGGAATATTATAATGCTTTAATAATTTATCTATATCGTCAGTTGAAGCAAATTCATTTTTACTTTCAAACAGATATTGATCTGTTTGGTTCGCAGAAAGCCTTTTATATTTCTTCCTGCTCCTTTGATGGAATAAAATATTTGAAATAACTTCAGCTGGCTCTTCCGGGTTTTTGAATAATGGTTTTTTGTTTTGGGAATTCTTTCGGTAATCTTCCCAAAATTCAGGCAGGGGCATTACTACCTGATAAATAGGTTTCTGAGATGTAATACTATTTACTGCTTCTATAACACCAATTGCTTTGACCATTACTGGTTCAACAAAAATAGATATTATTGCGTCAACATTTTCGTCTTCCAGAAGAATTTTATTAACTTCTTTAAATTGCTCTGCAGTTCCAAGCGGAAGTAAATCGACAGGATTGTTTATACTTCCATCAGGATGAACAATTTTTTTTAGTTTTAATTTAGTATCATCAGATAATTCAGCGAGAATTAGATTTTCTTTTGCTAATGAATCAACAGCTAATATTGATGGTCCTCCGGCATTTGAAACAATCCCAATTTTATTTCCGGCAGGTAACGGAAAATTTTCAAATCCTTTAGAAGTATTAAAAAGTTCATTGAGATTATTAGCTCTGATAATTCCTAATTGATGAAGAACCGACTCAACAACCCGATCACTGCTGCCGATAGATCCGGTATGTGACGAAGCTGCATTTATACCATCTTTTGCTCTGCCAGATTTAAGAATAATAATCGGTTTAGAAAAATTACTTTCAAAGACCATTTTTATAAGATTTTCACCATCAACAAAGCTCTCTAAATATAAAGTAAGCGTTTTTATATTATCGTCGGTCTGCCAAAATCTTAAAAGGTCATTTTCATTTATGTCTGCTTTATTTCCGACACTAATGAAATGACAAAATTTAATATCAGTATTCCTTAATGAATTTAAAACTGCCGCACCTATAGCACCGCTTTGTGAAAGAAATGCAGTTCCGCCTTTTTCGGGCTGTTCGGCGACAAAAGTTGCATTTATACTGACCGAATCCATAGTATTAATTACACCCATACAGTTTGGGCCAACTAACCTAGATCCCGATTTCTTTATAATTTCGATAATTTTCTTTTCAAGAATTGCTCCTTCTTCGCCTATTTCTCTAAAACCAGCAGTTATAAGAATGATTGATTGAATATCCTTCATAATTAGCTGATTAATTGAGTCTTCAACAAATTGTTTAGGTACTGCAACTATTGCCAGATCAATTCCTTCAGGTAAATATGAAATTGAATTTAGGCACTTATATCCAAGTATTGTTTCAACATTTGGATTGACCGGAAAGATTTCTCCCTTAAATCCAAAACTATTTATTGATTTTAATAGCTCATAGCCAATGGTTTTTTCTTTTGAAGAAGCTCCTACTAAAACAATTTTAGATGGATAAAAGAAATTTTTAATTTTTGAATCCATTTTACTATTTCCCTTTAATTTATACCTTCACAATTAAAATCTTTTTAATCAGGTTAATAAACAAATTATTATTCATTTTATTTTAATTGTATATTAAAATAATTGTTCGCTTGCAAAATATAAACATAATTATGATAGATTTTGTCAATATAATTATTTCAATTATTATGGAAAAACATTAAAAATAGTTAATTTAAGACTAATAAAGATGAATGTTTTGTTTCCGGTCAAATTTGTGTTATTTCTCTTTTAACTTTCAGAGTCTTATTTATACCAAAAATAAAAATATTGTTTGAAAAATTCTTTTTTATAAAACCTAAAATTTTTATATTCACTCTGAATATCTCAATTTTTTATGAAAATATATAATTATTTACAAAATA
>JAJXTM010000022.1 GCA_021783875.1 Bacteroidota bacterium | reverse complement strand
AAATTAAAGAATAATTTTAGACTTTGAAATTTATTAGACATAGAATTTTTAAGAGTATTAAGGAGTAAAAATGACAGATATAATTCAGGTAAAGAATGTATTTAAATCTTACTGGAGAGATAAAAATGAAACTTCCGTATTGCATGATATTTCGCTTAATATAAAAGAGGGTGAATTTCTTGCATTAATGGGACCATCGGGTTCGGGGAAAACCACATTATTAAATTTAATTTCTGGCATTGATAAACCTACAAAAGGCGAATTAATTATCAATAATACGGATATATCAAAGTTGAGTGAGACAGCGCTTGCTAAATGGCGTTCAAACAATATCGGATTTGTATTTCAGTTTTATAATTTGATACCTGTATTGACAGCGTATGAGAATGTTGAGCTGCCGATATTATTGACAAAGCTTTCCAAAGCCGAAAGAAAACAGCATGTTGAGACAGCCTTAAACATAGTAGGATTAAATGACAGGATGAGTCATTATCCAAAACAGTTATCCGGCGGGCAGGAACAGCGGGTAGCCATAGCGAGAGCAATAGTAACGGATCCTCTGATATTAGTAGCTGATGAACCAACAGGTGATTTGGATAAAAATTCAGCAGAAGAAATCTTAACACTAATGGAACGCTTAAATAAAGAATTTAACAAGACAATTGTTATGGTAACTCATGATCCACATGCTGCATCAAAAGCGCATATAATAAGACATCTTGAAAAGGGAGATTTGATTCAGGAGACTTTATGAAAATATTAAAATTAATATTCAAAAACACATTACGGCATAAACTCAGAACATTGCTGACTATACTTGGAATATCGGTAGCCGTTGTTGCCTTCGGGACATTGCGTACAGTTGTAACTGCTTGGTATTCTGGGGTAAATGCATCATCAGCGAACAGGCTGATAGTGAGACAGTCGGTTTCCTTTATATTTCCATTGCCTTTATCTTACAGAGAAAAGATAGCACAGATTCCCGGGGTTAAGGAAGTTACCTATGCAAATTGGTTCGGAGGGACATATATAGATAAGACCAATTTCTTTGCGAGGCTTGCAATAGACGGCGGGACATATTTTGATGTTTATAATGAATTTATTGTTCCGAAAGATCAATTAGATACTTTCAAAAAAGAAAGAAATACATGTGTAATAGGTGAGGAAGTTGCAAAAAAATATAATCTTAAAATCGGTGATATAATGACGCTCAACGGGGATATATATCCCGGAAATTGGGATTTTATAGTTGCGGGAATATATAAGCCAAAGTTAAAATCGACAGATGCAATGCAAATGCTGTTTCACTGGTCATATCTAAATGAAAGAATGGTACAAGAAATGCCCGGAAGAGCTAATGAAGTGGGGTGGTATATAGTTTTAATTAATGACCCGCTGCAATCGGCAAGCATATCGAATCAGATTGATAACTTATTTAAGAATTCGCCCAATGAGACAAAAACCGAAACAGAAGCGGCATTCCAGCAGGGGTTTCTTCAATCCTCCAGTGCAATAATTTCATCGATGAATTTTATTTCATTTGTAATTATCGGAATAATCATGTTAGTTCTCGGCAATACAATGATAATGGCAGCCAGAGAGAGGACTCGAGAATACGCTGTACTAAAGACACTCGGATTCAGCGGTAAGCATTTATCCATAATTATTTTAGGTGAGTCTTTAACGGTTTCAATTATAGGAGGTTTATTAGGATTACTGTTAACATTCCCGGTAGTAAACGGTTTTAGTATTTTCGTTCCAAAGGGGATGTTTCCGATTTTCCAGATTGAACCGGTTACAATAATTTTTGCATGCATTGCATCCTTAATAATAGGATTTGTAGCTGCAATTTTCCCGATTCACAAGGCATTAACTTTAAAAATTGTAGATGGTATAAGATTCGTAGGATAATTTTTAAAATTGCAAAGAAGAAGACAAATTTTGATAATAATTTTTTTTGAAGGTTTTAGTAAATGAAAATCCCTTTTAAATATATTTTCCGAAACTTTAGGACAAGAAAACTTACAACATCGATAACGATTTCCGGTATAGCGCTTGTGGCATTTGTATTTACAGCTGTATTAATGATGGCATACGGTATAAGAAAAACATTAGTCTCCACCGGATCGAGTGATAATGTTATAATATTAAGAAAAGCAGCTACAACAGAAATTTCAAGCATTATAGGGCCTGACATTCAAGACGTTATACGAACACTTCCGCATATTAAAAAAGCAAATGACGGCAGCCAGATTATTTCTAATGAACCGGTAGTAATTATTAACTTAACTAAAACAGGAGGGGGAGTAGGGAACATCACTGTAAGGGGTGTTTCTCCTGAAATAAATGAACTGAGACCTCAGGTTAAAATAATAAAAGGCAGAATGTTTCAATGGGGATTGCGAGAACTGATAGTAGGAAGCGCAATTGAAAAAAATTATCCGGGTGCTAAGCTTGGCAGTTACATAAAGTTTGCGGGGGATTCGTGGAAGATAGTTGGCGTTTTTACATCGAACGGAAGCGGATTTGATTCGGAATTATGGGGTGATGCCTTGCAATTATTAAGCGCTTTTAACCGCGGGAGTACTGTGTCCACTGTTACGTTAAAGTTAGACAACCCAAATAATTTCGAAGAATTTAAAAATGCATTCAATAAAGATTTACGTTTAAATCAATACGAGCCGAAGATTGAAAAGGATTACTTTGCAGCCCAATCCGAAATGATGGTTACATTTATAAGTGTGCTAGGTATTTTTATAACAATAATTTTTAGTTTCGGTGCAACAATTGGTGCAACCATTACAATGTATTCTGCAGTAGCAAACAGGACAGTTGAGATTGGTACATTAAGATCATTGGGTTATAACCGCAGAAGTATACTTGCTGCTTTTTTAATTGAATCGTTATCTATATCTTTTATCGGAGGAACGCTTGGTGTTGCGATTGCCTCATTTCTTCAATTCTTTTCGATTTCTACATTGAATTTTGCTTCTTTTTCAGAACTTGCATTTTCATTTGCTTTATCCCCTGCAATAATTGTAATTTCTTTATTGTTTGCATTGGCAATGGGATTTTTAGGAGGGTTCCTACCCTCGGTCAGGGCAGCGAGGATGAATATAGTGACTGCATTAAGGGCGGGATAAAGAGAATTGATTCCGGTTATTTGAAATGCTTAAGCGGGGGGCTAAAAGAGATTCTTCTTTTCATAATAATTATATAAATTATTATGTAGATTTGTATAATAAATTTTTAAGAAGAGGAATTAGTGACTATAAAAATAAACAGCTTAATTGAAGACAGACTATTTTCAACTACCGCCACCTCATCACTTCCAATTCGCGATAATATAGAAGAAAAATACAAATGGGATCTTACTCAAATATATACTGATGTATCGAAGTGGGAGGAAGATTTTAACTTCATCGAAAGTAATCTTAAAGTTTACAAAAAATTTGAAGGCAATCTGGCTGCTTCATCGAGACAATTATATGAATGTTTACAGTTTGATGATAATATAGGAATAAAACTTGACAAACTTCATCTTTATGCATTTTTATCAAAAGACTCCGACCTAAAGAATCCGCTATATCAGGCAATGGAAGACAGGGTGAATAATTTGTTTATGAAAGTATCGGCAGCCGGTTCATTTATAAAACCGGAATTATTATCGATTCATGAAGAAAAATTATTCAAAATACTAAATGAGATTGAAGAGCTAAAGATATATAAGCATTTATTCGATGACATGGTCAGGTCAAAAGCTCATACGCTGAGCAAAGACAAAGAAGAATTGCTTGCATTAGCAGGAGAATTGTCGCTCACACCTTACAATACTTATTCGATGCTGACAAATGCCGAATTAAAATTTCCCACAGTTTTGGACAGCAATAATAACGAGATAGAACTTTCTCATGGCAGGTTTACGGCAGCAATATATTCAGCTGACAGAGATTTCAGGCAGAGAAGTTATAAAGGTTATTTGACGGCATTCAAAAATTTTGCCAACACATTTTCTGTTTTATTTAATGGGAATTTGAAAGCAAATATATTTAATGCAAAAGCAAGAAATTATGCTTCAGCGAGAGAAGCATCGTTAGATAAGAGTAATATACCGTTGTCAGTTTATGACAATTTGATTAAATCCGCCAACAATAACTTAGAGTCACTTCATCGCTGGGCAGCTTTAAAAAAGAAATTATTAAAATTAGACAATCTTCATCCTTATGATGTTTATGTTACGTTATTCAGTTCGGCAAAAGAAAAAAAATATACTTATGAAGACGGAAGATCAATAGTAACTAGCGCTTTAAAGATATTGGGTTCAAATTATATTTCGGATTTAGAAACTGCATTCAACAACCGCTGGATCGACGTATGCGAAACTCAGGCAAAAAGAAGCGGTGCATATTCTTCAGGAACTACATTTGGGGTGCATCCCTATGTATTACTTAATTGGTCAGGTCTTCTAAATGATGTATTTACATTAGCGCATGAAATGGGGCATAATATGCACTCCTATTATACCGGGAAAACCCAGCCATTTCCTTATGCAAACTATTCAATATTCTTAGCTGAAGTTGCATCTACATTTAACGAATCTTTACTACTCGATTATTTGATAGAAAATGCTGCTTCAAAGGAAGAAAAGCTAAGTCTGCTTGAAAAATATTTAAATAATATTACGGCAACATTTTACCGGCAGACAATGTTTGCAGAATTTGAAATGATGAGTTATGAAAAAACGGAAAGGGGAGAAGCATTAACCTCGGAATCATTATCAAAAATGTTCAGCGATATTTATAAGAAATACTGGGGAAAAGAAATGATCGTAGACGAAGAAGAAAGTTATACTTGGTCGCGAATACCCCATTTTTATTATAATTTTTATGTATACCAATATGCTACAGGATTTGCTGCATCTGAAATTCTTGCAAAAAAAATAAAGTCGGGAGGGAAAGAGGCATTAGATAGATACATGACCTTTTTAAGATCGGGAAGTTCTGACTATCCGATAAATATTTTAAAGAATGCCGGTGTTGATATGAATTCTCCCGAGCCAATTAAGGCAACATCAGATAAGATGGAACAAATCATAAATGAAATTGAGACAATAATTTAATTTAAATTTTTTAAAAATACATATACTGAGGAAATTTACGTAATGAAAATATATTCAAAAAAAGAATTGAACAATTATCATCAATCCTTAACATATGATGATATAAGTTTAGTACCCACAGAAATATCGCGGATTAAATCCCGCACAGAAGCTTCAACAAATTATAAATTTCTTGATTTAGATTTATCCCTGCCGGTTATTTCCAGTCCGATGGACACAGTAACTGGGCTAGAGATGGTAAAAGAATTGACAAAGTTAGGATGTTTAGGAATTCTAAATCGATTTGACAGTTCGCTTGAGGAAATATTAAAAGATAAGAACAGCGGCTCGCTCGTGAAATCTGTTTCAGTAGCATTAAATACTCCCTTAGATGTTATAAAAGCGTTAAGTGAGCATCAAAAAATAATATGTATAGATACTGCAAATGCGAACAATAATGAGGTGCTTCATAAAACCGAAGAAATAAAAAATAATATTGAAGTAAGCATTATAGTTGGGAATATTGCACACGGATCGACTCTTGAGCTTTTAGAAAGTGCAGGAGCGGATGCAATAAGAGTCGGAATCGGAAGCGGTAGTGTATGTACTACATCGATACAGACGGGCATAGGAATTGGTCAGGTATCTTCATTGCTGGGAGTATTACAAGCACGGGAAGAAAAGCATTTAAAGATAAGAGTTATTGCTGACGGTGGGATAAAAAGTCCGGGTGATGTCGCAAAAGCAATTGCTTTAGGGGCTGATTGTGTAATGCTTGGCAGAATGCTATCCGGAACCCGGGAAACCCCTGGAGAAATAATTAAGTATAACGGTCAGCTTTGGAAAAAATACCGTGGTTCTGCATCATTCGGAGTTAAGATGCGAAATGAATTTATTGAAGGAGAAGAAACTATGGTTGCATATAAGGGAGCTGTAAAAAATGTCATTGATAATATTTCCGATGGATTAAGAAGTTCTATGAGTTATATGAACTGTATGAATCTAGATGAATTAAGAAAGACAGAATCATTTGCGATTCTATCAAATAGTTCATACCTCGAAAGACTACCAAAAATTTAAGTTAAATTTATTAATAAAAAATGAGTTATTTTATGAAAATCTTTAGTATCAAAACATTAGCGACAGCCTTACTTTTATTCACGGCGATATTTGCACAAAAGAAGGCATTTACAATAGCTGATTTATATAAAGTTCGGTTGGTAGGAGCGCCAGTCATATCTTCTGATGGGAAAATGATTGCATTTACGGTTACGGATAATAATTTGGAAAAAGGCAAATCTGTAACGGATATATATGTTATGAATGAAGACGGTTCAGGGTTAAGGGTAATACCAGATACTAGTAAGACTAAGTATAGTCCATTATGGACAAATGACGGAAACATTGATTTTGTAGCAAATAAAGAAGGTACGCCGCAAATTTTTAGTTATTCTTTTTCTGAAAATAAAATAACCCAGGTTACAAATATATCAACGGGAGTAGATGCACCCGTATTATCACCGGATGGTAATCTTATAGCATTTTCGACAGATGTTTATCCTGAATGCGGTTCAAATGATGCATGCAATAAAGAAATAGATTCAGCATCGGAGCATGGACCGGTTCAAGCATATCTTGCTGACCATTTATTATTTCGACATTGGACAGAATATTCTGCAGGTAAATACACTCATATATTTATATATAATCTTCGGACAAAATCATATGTGGACGTAACTCCTGGAGAATATGTTTCGCCGACTTTTATGCTTGGAGGTGGGATAGGATATAATTTTTCACCTGACAGCAAAGAAATATGTTTTGTCTCTAATCATGATAAACATCCCGAAGCTTCGACGAATGCGGATTTATGGATTGTTCCGGTTACTGGAGGTTCTGCAATAGATATTACAAAAAGAAATAAAGCATGGGACGGATGGCCGGAATACTCACCCGACGGAAAATATATCGCATACAGGACACAATTAATTCCTAATTACGAATCTGATCTTTTCAGATTGGCGATTTATAATCGACAGACAAATGTGACGAAAATTATTACATCTAAGTTTGACAATTGGATTGATGATTTCAGATGGAGTCCTGATTCAAAGTCGATATATTTTATGGGTGAGCATGAAGGGTACGAGCCAATATACAGAATTGATTTAGCAGATAATAAAATAACAAATATTACAGGAGATAAATCAATTTTTGGATTTGAAATCTCTAAAGATGCAAAATCTATATTTTACGTTGCTAGTTCAGTTGCTAAGCCCCGTGAGATTTATAAAATCAATTTATTAAATAATAACATTGAAGAAGTAACAGATTTCAATAAAAAATTATTGGAAGAAGTTGATGTAAGACCTGCGGAAAAAATGTGGGTTGACGGTGTAGATGGACATAAAGTTGAGGTATTTATAGTTAAGCCGCATAATTTTGATCCTAATAAAAAATATCCATTAATTTTAAATGCACACGGAGGACCGCAAAGTCAATGGATGGATTCATTCAGAGGGGACTGGCAAGTTTATCCCGGAGCCGGATATGTAGTAGCTTTTCCAAATCCGCACGGATCTACAGGATATGGGCAGGCGTACACTGCCGAAATTTCCGGTGATTGGGGTGGAAAACCATTTAAGGATTTAATGAAAGTAACAGATGCATTAGAAAAACTTCCATACATTGATAAGAATAGGATGGGGGCAATGGGCTGGTCATACGGCGGATATATGATGGACTGGTTCCAGGCAAAAACAAAGCGTTTCAAATGTATAGCATCAATGATGGGAGTTTATGATTTGACTTCGATGTGGGGAAGCACCGAAGAATTATGGTTTGTAAATCATGATTTAAAGGGACAGCCCTGGAATTCAAAAGATTATGAAAAATTTTCTCCGTCTGCTTATGCAAAAAATTTTTCAACACCGACATTGATCTTAACCGGACAAAAAGATTTTAGAGTCCCATATACACAAAGCATTGAATATTTTACGACATTACAAACTTTAGGAATTCCTTCAAGGTTAATAATATTTAAGAATGACGGTCACTGGCCATCGAATATTAAATCAATGCCGCTATATTATGATGCGCACTTAGATTGGTTTCATAAATATTTAGGCGGAGAGGCAGCTCCATACAACGTAAAACAATTGGTGAGAAATTTAAGTTTCAAAAAATAATATCAAATATAAAATTTAATAATTATAATTTAATTTTGTGCATAGGTTCAAAACTGTTGTTGGAATAACGGCTAAAAATATTCAAAGGTTTATTCTGATTAAATGTATTAATATTTTTATCAGGAGATTCTTCATTAATTGAAATATATGCATTTTCAATAGATTGATTCATCTCATTAAATTCGTTCATAATTACAAAACGTCTTTGGACCGGACGACTTTCAGGTATAATTATTTCTTTTTCCGGAATTAATTTTGGCGGTTCATTTTCAATCACAGGAATCGTGAGAGCTTTTTTATTCAATTTTGCAGAGGATTTAATTTTATATAAGGCAAAGGAAAATCCGACAATTATAAAAGTGACAGCACCGAATAATTTCAGCGAGAAAAAGATAATATCGAGTAAATTCATTTTTTTTCCTTAAGATTTACTATTTAGTGGTCAATTATTATACCACTAGGAATTAGCCTAAAAGGGAATTTTTTAAATGAAATTGTTATCTATATGAGAAAAGTTTTCATATTGTGACATTAATAATAAATATAGGTATTCTATTTGTTTTTTAGGTTCTTAAACAGACAATCAAAAAACCTTAAAATCCGCTATATTTTATTTGATTTTCCCTCTTAACTTTGATAAATTTAACTTCTTAAAGATAAAATTTAATTTGATTGGAATAAAATAATGACTAAGGCAGATATAGTTGACATTGTAGCTTCGGGAACAGGCTTAACTAAATTAGAAACGGAAGCTATAATCGAAGGGTTTTTAAAGACGGTAATAGACTCTCTTAAAGAAGGTAAGGGAATTGAGATAAGAGGGTTCGGAAGTTATCGAGTAAAAAAGAAAAATGCCCGGCAAGCTCGTAATCCTAAAAGCGGAGCATCTGTTTTTGTACCGGAGCATTATGTTCCGGCGTTCAAGTTTTCAAAGGATTTTAAGGAAATAGTTGATCAGGGGATGAAAGAGGCAAAGTAAGGATGCACAAATTTTGCCCCAATTGCGGTGTTAAATTAGAACAAGAGTTTAAGTTTTGCCCGGAATGCGGATTTACAATTAAAAAATTAAACAAGCAGGTGAGTGAATCTCAATTTGTTGATGAAAGAGAAAATAAAACTGAAAGCGTGCCTGTCTTAATTTGTGAAATTTGCGGCGAAGAAAATAAAACAAGTAATTCAATATGTGCAGGATGCGGTGCTAGATTAAAAAATACAGACTCACCATCAGAAAGTGCAGTAAAAAAAGAGGATATAGTTACTGCTAAAAGTGTTGCAAAAGCATCAGAATATAAGTTAAAAAAAACTACAAAAACGAATTCATCAAACACAAGGCAACAGATTCAAAACCAGGAATTAAAAAAATTAAACAGAGCAAAGGTTATAGCCATTATTTCCGTAGGTTTAGGAATTTCTCTAATTATTTTAATTTTTAGTGGAGCATTAGATTTTATTATATCGCCGACACCAAAGACAATTCAGAATATTGCTCCAGGTCAAAATTCAAATTCAGTAGTAGATTTAGCCAGCATACAAAAGATTAATGATTTACAGCAAGTTGTAAAGGATAATCCGAAAGACACATCTGCAATATTGGATTTAGCGCATGCAAGAAATGATGCAAACTTATACGATCAGGCAATAGAGAGTTATAAACAATATTTAGTATTAGTGCCAAATGATCCGGATGCAAGAATTGATATGGGAATATGCTATTATAATTTGAAAGATTATGATACAGCAATAAACGAGATGGAGAGAGCGATCAAGATCGACCCAAAACATCAAATAGGGTTTCTTGATTTAGGGATAGTCAACTTAGCTAAAGGCGATCTTGCCGGTTCAAAGAAATGGCTTCAGAAGGCAGTAGACTTAGATCCCGGATCTGAGTACGGCAAGAAAGCGGAAGAATTATTACAATCACATAGTACAAATCAAGGAGGTAACTGATGCCTTGCGGTAAGAAACGTAAGCGGCATAAAATGTCCACTCACAAGAGGAAAAAGCGATTACGAAAGAATCGCCATAAGAAAAAGTTAAGATAAATTAAATAGTTAAAACCTTCTAATCTTTTTCTATGAAAGCCATCTTAGCTCAGCTGGTAGAGCAGCTCATTCGTAATGAGCAGGTCGTCGGTTCAAGTCCGACAGATGGCTCGGTTTTGGACTAAAATCGAACTTTTCCCACTTTAGCACTTCACAAAATTGACCTAAATAGCCCTTTGGTCTTCAGGTTCCACAAAACCTCTGCTGTTTGTAATATTTTCAAAAAAATAAGGAATTTCTGATCCTTGTGCCGCTCCATATCGCATAAACTGCACTTCTCAGATTAATATTGAATTAAATATCAATCTTTCTTGATCCCATCCATTTTATAATTTCCGGGTCACGATGATCGAAAAACAAGCTAGTTTTCGTATCAAGAGCAGCTATGGCATCCATATCTTCAATGCTAATCTCAAAATCAAAAATGTTAAAATTTTCAATCATTCTTTCTTTGCGGACTGATTTAGGAATAATTATTACTCCTCTTTTAGTAAGCCATCTCAGAATTAGTTGAGCAACCGATTTTTTATATTTAGCGGCTAAAGAGACTAATAGTTCATTACTAAAAATGTTATTTTTCCCTTCGGCAAATGGACCCCATGATTCAATCTGTACATTATTTTCCTGTAAGAATTTTTGATTCTCTATTTGCTGATTAAATGGATGAGTTTCAATTTGATTTACAGCAGGGACAACTTCATTAAAAGTTATAATATCCATTATACGATCCGGGTGAAAGTTGCTTACACCAATTGCTCTAACCTTCCCATTTTTGTATAATTCTTCCATCGCACGCCATGAGCCATGCACGTCTCCGTATGGCTGGTGAATCAGGTATAAGTCCAAATAATCAATTTGAAGTTTATTTAATGATTTTTCAAAGGCTCGTTTTGTTTTTTCGTAACCCGTATCCTGCACCCAAAGCTTTGTAGTTATAAATAAATCCTCCCTTTTTACGCCGCTTTTTTTAATTGCTTCTCCAACAGCTTTCTCATTCATATACGAAGCTGCCGTATCGATCATACGATAACCAACATTAATCGCATTGATAACACTTTGCTCACATTCTTTAAGATCAGCAATTTGAAATACGCCAAATCCAAGGATCGGCATTTCAGTGCCGTTATTTAATTTCACTTTATTCATATCATTTCCTTTGATATTTTAATTTGCAATACCTATTATTTGTAAAAAACTAACTTAATGCTTTTTCAATTTAACTATACTAATATAAGAAATGCGGCAGCAATAGTTTGTACACAAAAGTCTGACATATTTATACATGTTTAATTAATTGATATGAAAATGAAGTTTTAAGCAGATTAAGAGTAAAACTCACCTATAGCGGAGACATATTATATCTATGTTTTGATAAGAGATAATAAAAAGAACAAAAAAGAATCCTGCTGAAATTTTATTGCTGTTCCGGCTAATAGTTATCTAACGTTTTATTATTTTTAAGGTTACATTTTGAATTATTACTGAGGATAGATTTTTAGGATTTTTGATGAAAAGAAATGAATTACCGCTGCCGGAGCATTATATTGAAGCCAAAGCAGGCGAAATTTGGAAAGTTGACTATGAGCAGCGGTCCAATGATGCATATAATTGGGCAAAAGATAACAGGATAAAACCTTCCGCTTCCGATAAAGTTAAGATTTGTATCCTAGCAGTCGATATGCAGAATACTTTTTGTATTCCGGGATTTGAATTGTTTGTACAGGGAAAGTCCGGCTCCGGTGCCGTGGATGATACAAAACGATTTTGCAGCTTCATTTATAGAAATCTGGATATAATAACCGAAATAACTCCTACGATGGATACACATTATCCTATGCAGATATTCCATTCAATATTTTTAATCAATGATAAAGGTGAGCATCCTAAACCTTATACCTTGATTTCCTCTGAAGATGTTGAAAAAGGTTTGTGGAAAATAAATGAAAATGTATGCAGGAATCTGGGAGTCGATTACCTTAAGGCGGAAAATTATCTTCTGCATTATACTGAAAAATTAAACGAAGGGAATAAATATAATCTCACAGTATGGCCTTATCATGCTATGCTCGGCGGGATTGGTTATGCGCTTGTTCCTTCATTCGAAGAAGCAGTATTTTTTCACAGCATAGCCCGCTACAGTCAGCCGAATTTTCAGCCGAAAGGAAATAATCCTTTTACCGAGCATTATTCAATCTTTGGCCCCGAAGTCAAAGAAAGGGTAAACGGCAAAAAAATTGCCGATAAAAATTCCCTGCTGATCGAAAGATTACTTAATTTTGATATAATAATAATTGCTGGGCAGGCTAAAAGTCATTGTGTTGCATGGACGATTGATGATTTACTTCAGGATTTTCTGCTGAGGGAAAAACATCTTACTAAAAAAGTGTATCTGCTGGAGGATTGCACTTCGCCTGTAGTAGTTCCCGGAACAATCGATTATACTGAAATTGCTAATGAATCTTTTCAAAAATTTGCTGACGCAGGTATGCATATTGTAAAATCAACTGATCCGGTTGAATCCTGGGAAGGCGTTCAATTTTAGCTTATCACAGTGAAATTAAATGATATAAATCATTCAACTTTTTTTTGAGGTCGTTTTTTTATTATTTTGGTTTGAAAAGTAAAAATCTTTATAATTTTTTATTTTTTAATTGTAATTAAGACAGATTTTAACATAGAGCATATTATATTGGATACTCCCGGAAACAAAATAAGTCATTCGCAAAAAGTTTCTATTTCTTATTTAAGGATACAGGAATTTTTTATAATGATAGCGGGTCTGACGGTTTTTACCCTTCAATTTTTTAAAAAAGTATTTATACCGCCGTTTGAATTTGCTGAAATTAAAAAGCATATGGATGAACTCGGTGTAAAAACTTTACCGATTGTGAGTGTAACTGGGTTTATAATAGGACTTGTTCTCGCAATGCAAAGTCAGCCAACTATGGCTAAATTCGGTGCAGAGGCATATTTACCGAGTATGGTTGCGCTTTCGGTTGTTCGGGAATTAGGACCTGTTATTACAGCTTTAATTTTTGCAGGCAGAGTAAGCTCTGGTATCGGAGCTGAACTCGGCTCGATGAGAGTTACCGAACAAATTGACGCAATGGAAGTGTCGGCTATTAATCCTTTTAAATTTCTGGTAGTCACAAGAATTGTCGCCTGTACTTTAATTCTTCCGATATTAACAGTTTATGTTATGTTCCTGGCTATTATCGGCGGATTTCTTGCAATATATCTGTCTCAGCATATAAGTTTTCAGCTGTATGTAAATACTGTAGTTCATGCTCTGGACTTTTCGGATGTTATTCCCGGAATTGCTAAAACATTCTTCTTCGGATTTATTGTCGGAATTGTAGGAACTTTTAAAGGATATTATGCGGAAAACGGTACCGAAGGCGTGGGCCGAGCTTCGACAAGTTCTGTGGTTGTTTCCTCTCTTATTATATTGTTTGCAGATATGGTTCTTGTTAAACTAACAGTATTGATTTGGGGATAAACAATGTCGGAAGTTGAAGTAAAAAATCTTAGTAAATCATTCGGAGATTTTAAAGTTCTTGATAATATTTCTCTAAAAATTAATGAGGGAGAAAATGTTGTTGTATTCGGCAGAAGCGGCACAGGCAAAAGCGTTTTATTAAAGTGCATTGTTAGATTAATGCAGCCTGATTCCGGTGATATTTTTATTGAAGGTAAAAATGTGCTTTCTCTGAACGAAAAACAGTTAAATGAGGTCCGCAAAGAAATCGGTTTTCTATTCCAAAGTGCTGCGCTTTATGATTCTATGACTGTCAGAGAAAATCTTGCATTTCCTTTGATTCGGAATTTTAATTTTACTGATAAGGAAGTCGAAGCAAAAGTTAAGTCATCTCTCGAAAAAGTATCTTTGGAAGATGCTATAGATAAAATGCCCGCAGAATTATCAGGCGGAATGAAAAAAAGAATCGGATTAGCACGTACAATTATTACCGAACCGAGATTAATACTTTATGATGAACCGACTACGGGACTTGACCCGATTACTACAAAAGAAATAAGTCAACTTATCGTTGAATTGCAAAAAGACTTAAAAACTACAGCTATTGTTGTTACACATGATATAATTTGCGCAAAAATTATTGCTTCACATGCTGTTGTACTAAACGACGGAAAAATTAAGTATGAAGGAAATATCGAAAGCCTGGTTTCTACAAATGATCCTTTTCTTAAAGATTTCTTTAGCAGTGAAATTCTTGAAATTAGAAACGGGAGGAATTAATGTTTAAAAATATGTCATCATTTAGATTAGGTGTATTTATACTACTCGGCATTACACTTCTAATAGTTGCTATTTTTCTTGTGGGACAAAAAGAGTCTCTTTTTAGTTCAACCTTTAAAGTAAGAACTTTTTTTAATGATATACAGGGACTCAAACCCGGAACAAGCGTAAGATTAAGCGGTATTGATGTAGGCAGCGTCAGCGGTATTGATATTGTAGACGATACAACCGGACGGGTTCAGGTTACTATGAGCCTTCAAACTGATATTAAACGATTTATCCGAACCGATACTAAGGCATCAATCGAATCGGAAGGGTTAGTCGGCAATAAGGTTGTTGTTCTTAAAATCGGCAGCAGCCAGTCGGAGCAGGTTAAAGATGACGGTGTCATTCAATCCGAAGAACCTATCGGATTCTCGGCTATTATTGATCAAACCGAAGGTATTATGAACTATACAAAAAAAATGACAAAGAATCTTTCTGAAATAGTTGAAAAGGTAAATAAGGGTGAGGGGTCTATCGGAAAACTTTTAAACGATAATGAACTCTATAATAATGCAACACATCTTACTCAGACAGCCGATGAAAGTTTAAAAGGTATTACCAGTGAATTGGACAAGGTTACTGAATTATTTAATCATCTCGGCAGCGGCGTGGAGTTGACAATTACTAATATTAATAAAGCTGTAGCAAATATTGATACTATAATATCAGGTGTAAACAAAGGTCAGGGAGTAATCGGCGGATTTGTTTCTAAAAACGGCAAATATGACTCTACAATTACTTCAACTTTATTAAATATTCAAAGGACAAGCGAAGAGGCAAAAATAGGCGCGGCAAGGCTGGCAGAAAATATGGAGGCGCTAAAACATAATTGGCTATTTAAAGGTTATTTTGAGAACCGAGGTTATTGGGATAAAGCTGAATATGAAGATAAGATAGATGATAAACTTAAAGAGCTTGATGCAAAAATTAAATTACTCGATAAAAGAATAGAAACTCTTAAAGATTTACAGAACCAGCCGAAATAAAACACTTTATTCAATAATTGTTTGAAGGAAGGTTTATTTAGTTCTTTTTATTACCCGAAATTATATGAATGAAGCCAATAAAATATTAAAAGAAAAAAAAATAATTATAAAGGGAGCACGAGAGCATAATTTAAAAAATCTTAGTTTTGAACTACCGAGAAATAAAATTGTGGTCTTTACCGGAGTCAGCGGAAGCGGAAAATCCTCTTTGGTTTTTGATACAATCTATGCTGAAGGACAGCGACGGTATGTTGAAAGTCTCTCCTCATATGCCCGCCAATTTTTGGAAAGAATGAATAAGCCTGATGTCGACCTAATACAAGGCATTAGTCCGGCTGTGGCAATTGAGCAAAAAACAGGATCAAAAAACACACGCTCTACAGTGGGAACTACAACAGAAGTTTACGATTATTTGCGTTTATTATTTGCCCGAATCGGAAAAACTATCTGCTTCGAATGCGGAAATGAAGTAAAAAAAGCAACTACCGGTACCGTATCAGATTGGATTGATGCGCAAGAAGAGGGTTCAAAATTTTTTCTAGCATTTCCACTACATCTTCATGCAGGACACAAAATAAAAGAGGAAATTGATCTTCTAAAAAAAAGAGGATTTTTTAGAATTTATTTTAAGAATTCTTTAATTGATTTGAATGAAGAATATTCTCTCCCCGGTAAAAAAGATAAAGTCAGTGTAGTAATCGAGAGATTTAAAGTACAAAAAGGGAAAGCCAGAGAACTCCTATCTGATGCGATTGAAGTAACTTTCAAAGAAGGCGAAAATAGGCTTGTTATCATTAACTCCGAAACAGGCGATGAAAAGGAGTTTAATAAATTTTATGAGTGCTGCGGTATAAGATACGAAGAACCGGAACCAAGATTCTTTTCATTTAATAACCCATTCGGCGCCTGCCCTGTATGCCAGGGCTTTAGCAAAACAATCGGGGTCGATATGAACCTGGTAATTCCCAATCAAGGTCTATCAATTATTGAGGGTGCTATAGCTGTTTTCCGATCACCTAAATTCAATGCACACTTCAAAGACCTTGTCCATAGTGCAAAAAAATTCGGCGTACCGCTAAACGTTCCCGTAAAAAACTTTACACAGGATCAAATAGACTTGGTCAGAAATGGATTTGGGGATTATATAGGCATCGATAAGTTCTTTGAAAAACTTGAATCAAAAACATATAAGATGCATATTCGTGTTTTATTAAGCCGATACCGCGGATATACAAATTGCACTGCCTGCAAGGGCTCGCGTTTGAGGCGAGAAGCTCTTCAGGTTAAAATTAACGGATTCTCAATAAACGATATTGTAAAAATTCCGATTGAGCAGTCATTGACGTTTTTTGAAAATCTTCAGCTTTCAGAATATGACCAAAATGTCGGAGATCGCATTCTGAAAGAAATTATTAAACGGCTGACATTTTTGAATAATGTGGGTATCGGATATTTAACTCTTGATAGATTAAGCAGCACTTTATCCGGCGGAGAAACACAAAGAATTAACTTAGCAACTTCACTCGGATCTTCGCTTGTCGGCACTTTATACGTTCTTGATGAACCTAGTATCGGGCTTCATCCGAGAGATAATGCCCGGCTTATAAATATTTTAAAAAATCTTCGGGATATCGGGAATACTGTTCTTGTTGTAGAACATGATCCTGAAATGATCAAGGAAGCCGACCTTATCATAGATATGGGACCGAAAGCAGGAACGAGCGGCGGCGAGATAATGGCTATGGGAACTCCGGATGAAATCTTAAAAAATGAAAATTCACTAACGGGTAAATATCTCTCCCGAACTTTAACTATTCCAGTCCCCGATAAAAGAAATACAGAAGCATCCAAAAACATTTCTATCCGGGGTGCTAGTGAAAATAATTTAAAAAATATTGATATAGATATTCCTCTTAATAAATTTGTGGTTATTACCGGAGTGAGTGGTTCAGGAAAAAGTACATTAATACATGATATTCTTTATAGCGGACTGGCAAAATATCTCGGGTTGAACCCGCCTAAAACCGGAAAATATTCTTCTATCAGCG
>JAJXTM010000268.1 GCA_021783875.1 Bacteroidota bacterium | reverse complement strand
AAACTTGATTTTCATTAGCACGAAATGGGAAGACCGAATATGCTGCACTTACTTTTTCAAAATTCCTAAAATCGCGTAAATAACCTTGATTACCTGTCATTTTTGCAAACTCAACTGCATTCTTAGATGCACCGGATTTTATCATTTGCTCTAAGAAGCATGTTCCAAAATTTTGATGGATTGCAGTATCGCATATAGCATGTATATTCTGCATAATGCTCATACCTGGCTGCCATAAGGTAGAAGAATCGATTACGACTTCTCCCTGCTCTGATTGTGCCAGTAATCGTAATGATAGAAATAGGAAGAAACAAATTAGCAAATTTTGTCTCAAAATAATCCTTTGCTTTAGAATATAAAAGTTTATTTTAAAAATAATCATTTGCTTAAATAAAACAAGCAGCTGCAACAAAACTTACTATTATCAAGTCTGTGTTATACTTAATTACACGCATTAATTTCAGGTTATTAAAATGATAAGGCAAGAATTATGATTTTGTGAATTATCTTGACCTATAACTTAGTAATTATCTTGAATTTTGATGATTTTACAATATTTTTGACAAATTTTGCTGGTCTAATTCTTGCCCTTTTATTCAGTTATAGTCTCTTTGTTAAAAAAGGAATAGTTTCATGAATAGAAAAATTTTTACAATTATATTTTTTAGTCTGATAATTATCAATTCAATTTTCCAAATATCCAATGCGCAAACTTTGGATACACGCATAGACAGTCTAATATCAAAAATGACACTTGACGAAAAAATTCTTCAGCTGCATCAGGAAGGTGGATTTAATACTGCGGATAATTCTAGACTTGGAATTCCCGGTTTAATTATGTCCGACGGTCCTCATGGTGTAAGAAATGGAGATGCAACTAGCTTTCCAGTAAGTATTGGAATGGCTTCCACCTGGGACAGGGATTTAATCCGGCAGGTTGGAATTGCAATGGGACAGGAATTTCGCGGGAAAGGCATTCATCAAATGCTCGGTCCTTCTATGGATATCTGCCGCGACCCACGATATGGACGAAGCCCCGAAAGCGGAGGCGAAGATTCATACCTTTGCGCTCAAATTACCACTTCATTAATTAAAGGAGCGCAAAGTACCGGATGTATTGCAACTGCAAAACATTTTAATGCAAACGGGAAAGAGAATAATAGAGTTAACAATAATGTGACTATAAGCCAACGCAATTTAATGGAAGAATTCGGATTGAATTTCAGAACAGCCGTACAAGAAGGCGGTGTACTTTCAGTAATGAATGCATATAATTTAATTAACGGATTAAAATGCGCTGAAAATCCGAATCTGCTTACAACTATTTTAAGAGATAATTGGGGATATCCGTTTTATGTTGTTTCTGATTGGGGCTCAATCTGGAATACCGCTAACGCAGTCAATGCGGGATGCAATATTGACATGGGAGATTCTCAATATCAAGATAATTTATTAAATGATGTAAATAATAATTCTGTGAGTATTTCAGCTATAGACAATGCCGTTAGATCAGTTCTCCGAACAAAAATTCTTTCAGGCTTACTTGATTATTACTTACCGGGAAACGGCAGCGATGTTAACAGCATTGCACACCAGCAGCTTTGTCTGCAGGCAGGGAAAGAAAGCCTTGTACTTCTTAAAAATGAGGGCAATATTTTACCGATAAATAAGAGTACGGTAAAATCAATTGCAGTAATAGGTCCAAGCGCAAATATTTGCCAGACTGATGCTTCAGGAAGCAGCTTTGTGACGCCATTTTATTCAGTTTCTCCTGTTGCTGGAATAATTAACAAAATAGGAGCAGCAAAAGTTACTTACTATAAAGGCTGCGATATTAATAGCAGCGATACCTCCGGATTTAATTCTGCATTGACAGCTGCTGCTAATTGCGATTATGTAGTTTTTGTAGGAGGACTTGATGGTACACAGGAAGGTGAGGGATTCGATCGTTCTTCAGGTTCAATTGTATTGCCCGGTCAACAAGAGTTGCTTATAAACAGGTTAAGTCAGGTAAATAAGAATTTAATTTGTGTAATTGAGAGCGGGGGTATTTGCGGACTTCATGATTGCGTTCAAAATATTAAAGGTTTGATATATGGATTTTACCCGGGTCAAGAAGGAGGAAATGCAATAGCTGATGTTATTTTCGGTGATTATAATCCCGGAGGAAAATTACCGGTTACAATGCCTCAATCTGATTTGCAATTACCTTCCTTTGATTTGGATTATGATACTAAATTCGGCGCTGGTTATAGATGGTTTGATGAAATGGGTTACACTCCTGAGTTCGCATTTGGTTATGGATTAAGCTATACTACCTTCAAGTATAGCAATCTGGTTGTGCCGACTTCAATAAATTTAGGACAAAATATCCCGGTAAGTATTGATGTAACAAACACGGGACAACTTTCCGGCGATGAAGTTGTTCAGTTATATACATCCCATCAAAATCAAAATTTTTGGATGCCTTTTAAACAGTTAAGAGGATTTCAAAGAATAACTCTGCAGCCGGGCGAGACAAAAACAGTCACTTTTACATTGACAAATGATGATCTATATTATTTTGACCAAACTTCAAATTCATATAAAGTTGATCCCGGGAGTTATACTATTAGAGTTGGAGGTTCTTCCGACAATTTAGCTGATTCAGCAAATGTCACAGTATCCCCCGCTCCACTGAAACCTGATCTTATTATAACAAATATTAAGTATTTTCCTCGCTTCCCAGTAAAAGGCGACAAAGTAGTTTTTCTTGCAATGGTCAAAAACCAGGGTACGTCTCCAAGCCCGTCTAATACAACACATTTAGTAACTTTTGATATTAATGGAACAGAAGTTAGCCGCTCAAATGAGTTTAAAGGTTCAATTCCTGTCGGCGGTATGGCACTAATTTGCGCTAATACAAGTGCAGATACAACTATCAATGCATGGAGCGCAAATCAAATAGGTAATTTTGAAGTTGAAGCTTCGGTAAATACCGATAATTCCATTGATGAAATTTATACAAACAACAATACATGCATTGATACAATAACAGTGATACCTAAACCGGCAATAGATTTAGCAGTAGGCAAAACTGCTACCGCTTCATCAATCGAGTCCTCCAGTTATCCTGCTTCAAATGCAGTTGATGGAAATAGTTCAACCAGATGGTCTTCTCAATTTAGTGATCCTCAATGGTTAAAGGTTGATCTAGGGGCAGTTTATAACATTAATAATGTTGTTATAAGCTGGGAAGCAGCTTATGCAAAAGAATTTGAGCTCCTTATTTCAAATGACGGAGTAATCTGGACAATCGCTCAGCATATCACTAATGGTAACGGAGGTATATCTAATTTGCAAGTCAGCGCAAAAGCGAGATATGTTGAAATGCTTGGTTTACAACGCGGGACTGTATATGGCTATTCAATTTTTGAACTGTCTGTTTATCCTGTGGATACAAACAGTGTTAATGATATCACATCAGGAATAAAATCTCCTTCAAAGTTCTCACTTGAGAATAACTACCCTAATCCATTTAACCCTTCAACTAACATCAGGTACCATATTGCAAAAGCAGGACAAGTTAATATCGAAGTATTTAATATTTCCGGACAATTAGTAAAGACTTTGGTAAATTCTTATCATTCTCCCGGTGACTACTATGTAATATGGGATGGAAGGAATAATTACGGCAATATTATTTCAAGCGGAACATATTTTTATAGAATTACCGCTGGCAATTTTATGGAAACCAAGAAAATGATATTCTTAAAATAAATATGAATTACTGCCTTAAATTAAATGTGATATGTGTTTTAATTTCAAATTTTAATGTTTTGATTTGTTAATACATTATATATATTTGAATAAGCGGATGTATGATAATTGTAAAAATATTAATAAATTAATTGAACCTTATAGTTGTCCTTGATTATTATATTACAATTAATCATATTGTGTTAAAATTTTATCACTTTTATAAGGCATAATATGAAAAGAATTTTTTACTTATTTCTTGTTATTATTACTGCAGGCGT
>JAJXTM010000021.1 GCA_021783875.1 Bacteroidota bacterium | reverse complement strand
ATCGTATTTTCTAAGAGGGCCAAGAATTCTAACATTAGGGATACTGCGTAATTTAGGACCTACAATTGTTAATAAATGTTTTGAAGCAAATTCACCCGGTTGATATAATGGGCGCATTGATTCGAATTCTGTGACTTCACCAAAGAGCACATGAAATGTTCTTGGAGTCAAATGTATGTGACGGTTTGAGATGCCAAGGGGTATATTTATAAAACGGGAGTTCGATCCCGAATGCGATTTTTTTGTTTGAAGATCAGCATTAAGAAAATTTTGAACTTCATTTACAACTAGCTCAATTAACTTTTGATCAGAAATCTTATCTAGCTGCTCATTACCTTTATATACTTTGGTTAAGCTCAAAAATCTGCCTTTTATAATTATTAGTTTAAGTTGCTATTAAAACTTCAATATTATCACTGCGCAATTTTTCTATTTCATTTAAGGGAGCAGTCGAATCTGTAATAACTTTAGATATTTGATTTATATCAGCGTAGGAGGACAAACCTGTCTGATTAAATTTACTGCCATCCACTAAAACAAATACTTCCTTTGCACGACTAACAATAAACTTTTTTAATTCTATTTCAAGCAAATGGGTATCTGTCAATCCGTTTTCGAATGATATTCCCCATGCACCTAAAAAAGCTTTTTGTATTAAAAGTTCGGAAAAGAAATTACTATTTGAGAGTCCCGTAATTGAACCTGAAGTATGCCGTAAATATCCACCTGGAAGTAAAACGTTTACATTATTACATCCCATTAGTTCAATTGCTGTCCAAATACCAGTAGGGATTACTGTTACATCTTTTAATTCATCTCGATTTCTAATTGCGTGCGCTAAAGCCAAAACTGTAGTACTCGAATCAAACAATACAGAATCAGAAGAATTAACATATCTTGAGGCTAGTTCACCAATTTTATGTTTTATCTGTGAGTTAAGACTTTTTCGTGTTTGAAAAGAATATTCCTGCCTTACTCGCTCTTCAACGAGATGTGCTCCTCCATGCAACCTGTCCACTTTTCCCTGTTTAGCAAGACTATTTAGATCTGTTCTTATAGTAACTTCAGAAACCCCTAATAAACTACTTAACTCGGTAACAGAAACATTTTCTTTACCGGCTAATAACTTTAATATTTTTTGGTGTCTTGGCAGCATTAAATCACTAAATATTATAGAATATCATAATTCCTATCTAAAACATAAGTATATTTTCGTTTACTTGCAATATATTTTTGTTTATTTTCGTTTTGCTTCCATTATCTTATTTATATCAGTTTAACTTAATTTATCAGGGGGCATCACTAAAGCCAGGCCCGGCGAATTTCATTATTTATTCATACTTATTAAAAAAGATTAAATAGATGCGATAAATTTACTATTACGATTATTATTATTTTATTGCTGATATTTAGTATAAAGTTGCCTAAATCATTATTTTGCATGCAATAAATTTTGGACATTCTTCGTCTTTCTCAATTTTGTAAAATAAGACAGGATTTATAATGGCTGAAAAATCCAAACTTTGGTACCTTGAAAATTTCAACATCTTTAAAGGTTTGAACGAAGACAGCATGATGGAATTAAACAAAATTTCATCTATGAAAGAAATTTTTAAAGACCAACCGATTTATTTTGCGGCAGAACCTTCCAAAGCTATATATTTTCTTAAAACCGGACGTGTTAAAATAGTTAAATACTCTAATGACGGTAAAGAAAATATCCTGACTCTAATAAACCCGGGTGAAATTTTCGGAGAAATGGCTTACCTTGAAGAAGAAAAAAGAACAGATCATGCACTTACGATAGAGTCGTCTCTTATTTGTGCGATAAATAAAAATGACCTTGCCGATTTTATAAATAAAAATCCGGAGTTGAATTTAAAGCTCACTAAACTTATTGGTCTAAAGTTAAGAAGTTATTCCGAAAGGATTGAAGACCTTATATTCAAAGATGCTAATCAAAGAATTATTTCTTTTATCTTAAGGATGGCGCAAAAAAATGGCAAAGAACTAGGTGGGCAAATCTTCATTAAACCTTTCCTCAAGCATCAGGATATTGGCGAAATAACTGCATGTTCCCGCCAAACGGTTAATTACCTTCTTACTGATTTACGCAATAAGGGCGTTATCAATTTTGACCGCAATAAGCTTATAATTTTAAATTCCGCCGAATTGAAAAAGCTTTTAATTTAACTTACTGTCAAATACACGACAGTCGTTTTAACACTTTTTTTTTATTTTTCAAATAAAAAATGAAGTTATCTTTAATTATTACTCAAAATTGTGTTGCTTGTACAAGAGCGGAAAGCATATTAAATAATTTAGTTCTTAAATATCCGGAACTTTCTTTAAGAATTATTAATGCAAATGATTATACCGGGAAAGGTATTAGCATTGTGCCCGCACTGCTTATTGAGGACGAATTATATTCTTATGGAGATATAGAGGAACCAAAGCTCTTATCTTATATTTCAAGGAGACACAATACTTTACATAAAAATTATTGAACAGGATAAAGCCTACGAGAAAAAATCAAAGATATCAAAAATGCATTACTACTGACCACAATGAATGCATTTTTTTTCAATCCTTCTGTTTATCAAATTGTATATCAATCTTATTTCTTTTTTTAGTACAGACGATTGACTATTATTCAGCCAGTCGACAAGCTCTTCATTTGTATCAATGTCCTGAAGTTCAGGAAGTAAAAAATATCTCAGCTTAAGTTTCTCAATCGTATTAATAGTCTGTGACAAAACCGAAGGTGTACTAAATTCAATATCTTCAAATAGGGAACTATGCAGCTTATTCATTCCAAGCAGATAATACCCACCGTCCTTTGCGGGACCGATTACAATATCATAATTATCGAGGTTTATAATCGCTTCTTCAATAATCACTTTTGATAAGTCAGGAATATCTGTGCCGGTTAATATTACTTTATTTGCACCGTGGCCAAATACTTTTCGAAAAGCTTCGTACATTCTTTCACCGAGACCTTCACCTTCTTGATGGGAATAAAAGTATTTTTGTCCGAGCCATTTCTTGACATTGATTTTTTCTTTTTCCTCAGAAAAGAATATGTAAGTATAAATCGTTCTAATTCTTTTTACTTCAAAAATAATTTTCTCTGCAATCATTTTATAAAACACCATTGCATAATGATATCCGATTGTTGAAGCTAACCGTGTTTTTACTTTACCTTCTTCCGGGTACTTTGTAAAAATGATAATTGAAGCCCTGCTGAATTTTACCTTCTTATTGTAATATTCATTTCTCTCTATAAACTTTCTGAATCCAAAAGTATACTTTGACAGCATTAAGCCGTTAATTAGCTGCTTATTTACAAAACCATGTTTTAAATAAGCTCTTGCTGATGAAATAACACTTGCAGGCAAAACAACAATTCTGCTTTTCGAAGAAGCATTACGAAGGAATTCAACATCTTCCATAAAATTCCATTCCGGAAAGCCGCCTGCTTCGAAATAGAAATCTCTTCTAACAGCAATACACATATCACCAAACCTGGTGAAGATTAGATCTAATTTTGATAATTTGCCGTATCTATTTAGCAGTCTGTGTTCGATATCGAAACTAAGCTTAAACCTGCAGATTTTATTTTTCTCTTTGTTAAAGAATTGTTCATATAATTCAGAGGCATTTTTAGGCAGATAAGTATCGGCATGAAGAAAAACTAATATGTTTCCGTCAGCATTTTTAGCGCCTTCATTCAACTGAGTACCGCGTCCTCGTTTGCTTTTGATAACTCTTACTTCTTCTCTTTTGCAGATATTTATTGTTTGGTCATTGCTTCCGCAGTCAACAACTATTATCTCTGCTCCGGGCATAATCTTCCTAATCTCTTTAATATTTTTCCCGATAAAGAGTTCTTCGTTAAATGAAGGAATAATTATTGAATATTTATTTTTTGATTCAGGCATAAGGAGTTTTTTACTTAAATTTTTAATCAACTTTATTATACCTTCCAGCCGCCGGAAGATTTTCTAATTTCAAAACGCCTCTTGGGCAAACTGCCGAACAAATACCGCAGCCCACACATGACGAGCGAATAATATTTTGTCCTCGCTGTGCGTACCATTTTACGTCAATTCCCATTTCGCAATAGGTTGAACAGTTACCGCACGAAATACATTGATTTCCGTTTACAGTAATTCTAAATCTCGATAATTTCTTTTGAAGCATTCCTAAAGCAGCTGCCATCGGGCATCCGAATCTGCACCAAACACGGCTTCCGAAGATCGGATAAAAGCCGACGCCGATAATTCCGGAGAACAACGCTCCGATTATAAACCCATACCACCCGGCAAATGTTTGTGAAATTGTTCCGAGAACTTTTCCGCCTGTTGCTGAATTTATCCAGAGCAATCCTGTCGTAACAACAACAAAAACTAAAACTGAATGAATCGACCATCTCTCAAGCTTCCATGCTTTAAGTGATTTATCGGAGTTTTGTCTGAAAGGATCTCCGGCTGTTTCGGCAAGTCCGCCGCATCCGCATACCCAAGAGCAGTACCACCGCTTTCCGAAAAAGTAAGTTAATATCGGCGTAGCTATAACAAACATTGCAATCCCCCAGAATACCATAAAGTATCCAAGAGCTTCACCTTTTGATGTTAAATATTTTATCTCGCTCGGAAATAGATATTGAAATTTTAGCGGCCAGAAATAATTGAAATAGAACTCCGGTTTGTTCAGTTTTACAAGTATGCCCGGAATAATAAATGATAATCCTAATTGAAAAATACTAACTGAAATTGATCTGATAATTTGATAGCGGTTATGGCGGTATTTGACAATCATTCTCACTGCCATAACCAAAACAGCAGTTGTATAAAATGCGCCGTAAAGGAACCAGTGGTCAGCAGGCTTACCCCGCAAATAATAGCTCAGCGGGTTTACAAGATTAATCCAGTTTTGCATCAGCTCCGGAAACCAATACAGCACAACATAAAAGCCAGTCAATACAACTCCTAAAATCCATGCGGCTGTTTTTCTGGAGCTTAGAGAATCAATAAATATTTTGTTGTTCTTTATTCCAGTCGGCGCTTCCTTCGTCAAAACAACGAAATAAAAAACCGAACCGGCAGCAATTAAGCCGAAGCTTAAAAAGAAAAATAAAATCGGTAGTTGGTTTGAAATTCCAGTCAGCGAAATAAGCAGGAATAAAAATCCAATTCCGGTAACTGCCAAGCAAATCTTTTTTATTAGTTCAAGGCTGTTGTTTTGATTATAAATCTTGAAGGGCTCTATTTGTATTACTTGAGAACTTGAGTTAATATAGTTCATATTTCACCTTGCCGCTTAAAATATCTCAATTAAATTTTTCTTTTTCAGAGTTAAGTTCTTCCCCGGATTTTCCCGGTTAAACTTATCTAATATTTCCTGCTCATGCTTTCTATAAAATTCCGGTTCGAAGTTTGCGACTCGTAAATTTTCTAATACAAATTCGATAGATTTTTTCTCTTTAATCCATGCTTCAAACATTTTGTGGCGCAGTCTAATTCCAAAAACATTTACTCCAAGTATTGCTCTATCGCTTGAAGAATAAACAAGCCGCAGACAAATCTTTCCGCCGAGGTGTTCCCAGTAAAAATTTTCTTCGCCTTCCCTAGGACTTCTAGGCACAAAGCCGTAAGTCTGGTATTCAATATCCAAAAACTTTGCAGAGTTGTACCAGACGCCGCGGTCATATTTTATTTTTTCTCCTAAAATATTTCTGGCAAGAATTTCTCCCTGCATTTTTCCAGTATACCAAAGCTGCTCAATTTTGTTTTTTCCACCATCAGATGATATTATTTCTGCGCAGTCACCGGCAGAATAAACATCCGGAATGTTTGTTTCTAAATATTCATTTACTAAAACGCCTCTGCCGGTTTCAATATTTGTGTTTTTAACAAGGTCAATATTCGGATGAACGCCGGGTGTTAATCCAACAAACTGGCAATGAATTTCTTCGTTTCCGTCTGTTACAACCGCTCGTACTCGTCCATTTTCATCAGGTAATATTTTCTTTAACTCAACTTTTAATTTTAAATTCATATTATGTTCTAAAATATGTCTGCTTACCATCGCGGCTTCTTCATCGGGCAGGATATTGTTCCAATAAAGTTTTTCCCTCACAAGAAATGTAACATGTATGCCTCGTGCATGAAGCATTTCGCCGAGTTCTATTCCTATTAAACCTCCGCCGACAATGACGGCAGATTTGATGTCTTTCGCGTTTTTTTCAAGCAGTTCCAAATCTTGTTTAGAATATAAACCTTGCACGCCAATTAACTCCTGCCCGGGCCAACCGAATTTATTTGTTTGGGAACCGGTTGCAATAACTAATTTATCGAATTTAATTATACTATTATCGTCCAGCCTTAACGACTTAGCATCTGTTTCAATCGAAGTAACATGCGCATAAATTAATTTAATATTGTTTTTCTCCCAGAACCAATCTTCATAAGGTTTAATGTTCTGCCATTTCATATGTCCCATGTAAACATACATTAGTGCGGTACGCGAGAAAAAATATTTCGACTCGCTTGAGATAATCGTTATTCTCATGTCGCTGCGCTTGCGTACAATTCGAGCAGTTGTGATACCAGTTATACCATTTCCAATAATTACAAGATGCATTTTCAAATTCTATTTTATCTTTTGTACAATTTTCACAAGAATTCCATTAGTTATTTAATATTTCCCTTTAATTCTTTCCTTACCCGGAAGCACTTCAAGACATGTAGTCCACCAGCCGGTTATAATAGTTTCAACAAACTCCTCAGGTAATTTCTCTTTTCGCATTTCTTCTGCAAATTTTTTATAATCATATTCAACTGGTATATATTGAATATTTATTTTGTCATCATTGATTTCTAATTCTGTGTAGCCGACAAAAGTATTGCCGTCATTTTCGGGTCTGCCGATTACCCCGACGTTTATAAAATGTTTATCATTATTTAACTCTCTGTGCCAATGTATCCCGGTGTGAGTAGCACAAATTATATCGGCGTCATAATCATTGCAGAGTTTTTCGAGAAAGTGTGTCGGTGTAGTTGTTTCCCAAAGAAATTCGTTCGTCTTTCTTGGCGAGCCATGACAAAGTAAAACTTTATAATTTCCTAATTCAAATTTTAAGAAGGAAGGAAGCTCTTTCATCCAAGCTTTGAATTTTTCGCTTGTATTTTTATAAGTATAATCATAACTGAGCTTGGCAAAATAATTATCCCGTGGGTCCGTGTAGCCGCATTGGCAGTCATCCAGATTATTACCGATTGAGTTATCATAGTTGCCTTGTATCGTCTTAATTTTGTTTTTTAAAAGAATCGGGAAGATCTTATTAGGATGTGGTCCGAAAGCTCCTAAATCGCCGAGACAGTAGATGTCTTCCACATTTTTATTCTTTACATCTTTAATGACAGCTTCAAGCGCAATGTAGTTGCTGTAAACGCCTCCAAACAGCGCAATCTTCTTATGCATCTCTGCCAACCGATGAAAAATTGGAACAAATTGCGCCGAATATATAACAAGTGTAGCAAGCCTGATGTTTCAATTCATATTCTTTAAATGAACTTTCTAAATTATCTCCCAATTTTGCATCCGGATAATTTATAAGTATCGGACAAACATGAACTCCCTTGCTCGAAACCAGCCTTGTGTTTGAGCAGATCAATTGGCTAACATCATAATCTTTCATCATTTCTTCATTTACGTACTCATACTTATCGTAGCCTCTCGCACGCAGAGCTTCCTGCCCTATTTTTAGTGAAGGCAGTATTTTTATTCGCGGTCGTTCATAACCGTTTTCTTTCAACGTTTCAATAAATCCATTCAGCACTTTTTCTTCTTCAAGTTCTTCCCATGTTTTTGTTACAGTTATAATCGGCAGAAAGCCGTGTTCATATAAAAGCTTTATCCCGTTCATTGCTTTTTTAAAAACGCCTTTCCCTCTAATATTATCATTCATCTCTTCCGTGTAACCGTCAAGGCTTATTCTAAACTCAAGTGTATAAATTGAATTGGTAGATATTTCATGAAGCATTTGGGCTGTATTTTCTTTTATAAGCATTCCGTTTGTAAGTATAGTAGCCGGACCAAATTGAAGAGTATATTCTAAGATTTGTAATAGCTCTTTGTTCGCAAACGGCTCGCCGCCTGTAAAATAAAACTCTTTTACTCCAACTTTAACTGCCTCATCAATGTATGGCTTGCATTGTTGCAATGTCATTAGCTCGAAGCTATGGTTTACCGGGCTTGAATTATTGAAGCAGTGCTTGCACTCAATATTACATATCGTACCGCTTACCTGGAGCCATAAGTTGTCTAATGAATCAAGCTTTACTTTAGGAAATTTATTTTCCACTCCGCACTCCGCTAAATTAATTTTCCGTTAGTGAAATTAGATTCTCTTTCTTACTGAAAAGAAAAGGCACAAAATATAGTATAAAGATAACTACTGTAGCATAAATATTTATAGCTAATAAATCTGCAAAGCTTCCGTTCCCAATGTACAAGTATTTAGGAAGAAGTCCGAAAACCAAAACCACGCCGGCTGCCACTCCGGTCCATAGCGCCAAATGAAAAGAAATTTTCGGCGCGGGGATTTTCCATAAAATAAAAACCGGCGCTAAACCCAGCACTAACGTTCCGCTTATTGTTGTTGCCGATAAAATGCTTGGTGAAAATATTAAAGGTATTGTCCCGCCGATTGCAGTTAGTATCATTGTCCATCTGCCTTTTGAAATTGTTATCTTTTCTTTTTTTCCTAGGTCAACCGTAATAAGTTTTGATACTGAAGAAAACGTTGAATCGATACAAGATGAAGCCGATGTTACCATAATAAAGTTCATCACTACCAAAGTAAAAATGCCGAAAGATTTTGAAACTTCTACTGCCGCTTCTCCTTTTAGTCCGGCAAAACTCCCGTAAATTCCTACAAAGCTGAACAGCAAAATTATGAATGAGCTGATTACGGTAGCGCTTACATAGCTTTTCAAAGTCGTTTTAGGATCAGATAGAAATCCTCTGTCTGTCATAATCGGGTCATGGAACGGGTAGCTGAATATTTGAATTAGCGCAACTAAAATTAAATCAACTCCGCCTGCCAGTGTCCAGTTGCCGGTTTTTACAAACGGTACCACGGAGCCTTTTGCCGGTATTATCCAGCTTAGCACAATAAATAGTAAGACGGCAAACAATCCCATCTGAATTAAATCAGTAACAAGAGATGTTCTGAATCCGCCTTTTAAAGTATATGCCAGCGTCAGTCCTGTAAACACTATTATCGACGCAATATACTGCGGTGAGCCTGTTGCACCAAAGTATGAGCCTATTACTTCTGTGTTGGACCAAATTTCATTCAGCAGTCTTATTGCAATTACAATTGTGAAAGCAATAACAGCCCCGCGTCCGAATTTACTTTCTAAGAATTCATGGAGGCTATTTACTTTTGTTTTCGTTCGAATTTTATAAATAACAATTCCTGCAACCAAAAAGGAAAGATAATAAGTTGCGTATGCAACTCCGCCAACAAACCCGAACTGCATTCCAAGGTTAGAAACGTTGGTAACCGACTTTGCAAATATCCATGAGATAACAAGACTGAAGGTCAGCATCGCATAGCCTGGCTTTTCCAAGTGCTTTGATGCGCCTTTGAAAAAGCTTTCCTTGCTTACGGCTTTAGGAGAAATAAAATAAAGCATCGTACTTGATAACAATACCACTACCCACTGCCAATATAAAACTGTCGACATACGCCTCCTTAATTAAAATTTCAATTGAACTGTTGATAGAATTTCAAATTCATCACTCCTGCTTGTTAACCTAGTTAAAGGAATTACCGAATTTTTATTAGCATTCTCATAAATCAGATTAAGCTGAAAACTGAATATTGTATTTGCATACCAGTTTGTTCCCAGCAAATAGCTGTTCAAGACTGTTGGTCCGGTAAAATTATCAATCGTTTTTCCGTAGCGAGCAGTTTCAAATCTTCCGATAAGCTGGACACCGTCATTATTATTCCCGGATAAAAAGTATCCGGCTTCAAGATAGCCGCCGAGAAAATTCTTTACTTCGTTTGATAAAGATAAGCCTTCGTTAAAATTATATTGAAACATTTCGCCGCGGAACAGATAAGGATTTTCATTATACTCAAAATTTCCAAGGTATCCTAGCCTCTTTCCGTTTACATTCGCTATGCTGAAGCTGTCGAAGGTATGATCAGCCAAATTTAATTGCTGAGTTTCTTCTTTTGTATAATCTATGCTTGCTCCGAATCCGAAATTAGGAGATGTTTTATATTCGAGCCTTGCAGTAACATCTTTGCTGTTGTTATTTTCACTTATGTTTTGAGCAGCTTCGCCGTTTCCGTTTGTAAGGCTAAAATAATATTTTAGATTTGAAGCGGAGCCGAAATACATCAAACCGTACTGTGCATCTAGCGCAGGCAGCATGAACATTGAGTTTAATCCTGAGTATCTTTCGATTGTACTCAGTCCGCTTGTAGTGCGGTTATTTTCCGGAGAAAAGGGGTTAATAAATTTTCCGGCTAAAAGATAATTTGCGTAGAATAGCTTTGCTTGAATCTGCGCAAGTACCATTTCAGTTCTTTGTCCGGCAGCATCAAATTCGAAGAACAAATTGTAATCATTTAAATAATTAAATCCCAAATCTATTCTTGCTCTATGAACATTTAAATTGTTTTGGACAGCATTATTCTCATTTACATTGTGAAAAGAATAAATGCTATTTATATATCCGGCAAAAAGAAAATCCCAATCGTTATTAGTCGAAGAAATATGAAGACCGTTACCCGGCTTATAAGCGATTGTTTGACTATAAATATTTTGCGCAATCATTATGAACAAAGCAATAATTGAAAACCGTACTAAACCTTTCATCCGAAAATCTCCTTTTCGTTTCATAAAGTAATAGAAATTCATTAGAGTAAATCTAAAGCGCATGAAATATAGGAATTGTAAAATAGTTGACATTTTATAATTTTTCCCTCATCAAGTGATTCAAGGCATTTGCATGATATAGCTGCTGCGATCTGCTCAAGATTCGGACAATGCAACCTCATAAAAATGACTGATACTGATTTTACAAAAACGAAATATAGAATTCAAATATTATTTTATCACTGGTCTCTCAACAAATACTTTCCCTATACGGCAGTATATAATTTTCCTAAAACAAGTCCATAAACCAAATGTCCGATAAGACTTGCCATTGCGAGAATTACCGAGCCGGAAAATAGACCTGCGATAAATCCCATCCCGTTCATTGTGCTCATCAACGGCATTACAATAACCTGTGCTATCAGCCATGGAAAGATAGAAAATATTGCACCGCTTTTTAAACTGCTTTCACTCTTTGTTATTGGAACATAAAATCCCGCATATATTATTGACAGAATAATTCCTACCATAAAGTGAGCTAACCATCCAAACACGATCGGTAATCCCATTGTTGATGCAAGCATTTCGGGAATATTCATCTTTATTCCCATTAACGGTGCCATGGATGTAAATATCGTCATCACGGCGGTTGCAGCTATACCGGGAATAACTGCTGATTTGAAGTTAATTCGGTTTTTCATTTAAGTACTCCTTAAGTTTGTTAAAAATAATTTCTGTGTAAAAATAATTCCCGAATTGAACTATGTCTGTCAAATACTTTACTTATTTTCATATTTTCTTCACCTAATGAACTACCCCACTGCATAGCAAGGCAGTAGATTTTGTCGGAAGCCGTCTCAATAGTGTCATTCCGGGTTTGATCCGGAATCTTAAAGTTCGATTTTGTCGAAATAAGAGATTCTGAATCAAGTTCAGAATGACAAATTCATGGTTTTAAGATAGCCTCTCCCTTGCATATTTCTAGATTCGGCTTTTGCCAGAATGACGCTTAGCGGTAAGCCGGTGGGAATTAAATCCCAAATAAGATAATATTGATATTTGTAAAGTACTTGACAGTTCTTAATATCGCTCCATAGTAGATTTCATAATAATATTTTTCAAAATCATAATCACAAAGAAAAAGAATATGAATAAGAGTTTTATAACCTTGGTAATGCTGGCTGCATCTATTGCTCTGTTAGGTTTCTATAATATTGATGCAAGAATTTCTCCAACTCCCGCAAACGCTGCTAACCAACCACCGTTGATAAACAACTCGACAGATAATCAGAAAGCCTCGGCTTTTACCCTTCGTAGTATCTATGAGAAAAATGTCAGCCTCTCTGACTTCAAAGGCAAAATTGTAATTGTTGACTTCTGGGCAACTTGGTGCCCACTGTGCCGCAAGAGTATTCCTGATTTAATTGAGCTTCAAAAGAAATTTAAAAATAAGATTGCCGTCATCGGAATATCTGTTGATATGGACACAAAAGCAGATGTAGCCCCATTTGTGAAACACAACGGAATAAATTATACAGTATTATATGCTACTCCCAAAGTAATTCAGGCTTATTGTAATATCAACGTTATCCCAACTTCTTTTATTATGGATAGACATGTCTTCATTGATTCAAGGCACATTGGCTTAATACCAAAATCAATATGTATCAAAGAGATTGAAAAACTCTTAAAAAATTCTTAATCATAAACTAACAAACATAAAGGTGTCACTATGAAATACTTAAATCGTTTTCTTTATTTTTCTTTTATTATTGTAGCTGCTTTAACTTTTTCAGTTAATGCACAAACGACAAAACATTCTGCAAACAAAGTTGCTCTTGACGGATACTGCCCGGTAGCCTATCAGGCAATGAATAAAGCTCTGAAAGGCAATCCAAAATATTCTTCTACTTATGAAGGTAAGACTTATCAGTTCGCCGCAGAAAAAGCAAAGGTAATGTTCGATAAAGACCCTGCAAAATATTTACCCAAATACGATGGCTATTGTGCGACTGCTATGTCGATGGGCAAAAAGCTGAAATCCAATCCTAAGCTTTTTACTTTTTACAAAGATCATACATATTTATTCTCAAATAAAAAAGCAAAGATGATGTTCGACAAAAATCCGGCTATGTTTGTTGAAAAAGCAGATAAAAAATTTGCTGCGCTTGACAAAAAGTAAGGTTAGCTTTCTAGTAATAGCTCTGCAGTATAAATATTGCAGAGCTATTTTTTTATATTAGATTAAAATATAATTAACATAAACCTTTGGGTTATAATATGAACTGGAAAATTTTATATTCCACTAAAAAGAATAATTGGGAAGCACTTGTTACGCGCCTTACTTTAGGCATTGTCTTGTTTCCTCACGAAGCGCAATAATTATTAGGCTGGTTCGGCGGTTACGGCTTCAGCGGCACAATGAGGCATTTTACAATTATGCAGCATCTTCCCTGGATTATCGGTTTCTTAGTCATACTAGTTGAATCAATGGGCTCACTCGCATTAATTGCCGGCTTTGCAACCAGTTTCTTTGCTCTCGGCATTTTAGGTGAATTTATCGGTATTATTTTGAAGGTGCATATTAATTAAAGTAACTGGTGCATGTAAATTTTGTGCAGGAGCTTTCGGGGTCAAAGAAAAAATTCAAGAGCTTAACTTTCTTCTACTTAATGAATACCACAATCATCCGAGTTTACGCAGCGATGTTGCCTAGGGGTATTCGGTAATCACGTTTTATTTTAATACGAAGAGACACTATGCCTCTTCTTTTTTAATATACTTAAATTTAACTCCTTTATTTCATACTTAATAATTCAGTTCAATTAAATTTGATGTGATATAATTAACTAAAGTTCAAAAAAAATAATGATTCTTTTTTATTTTCTTGACTCCGTACTATACTACCGTATTTATATTTGCATTAGTGATTAGGAGATTTTATGAATTCTTTCAAAGTCGGCACCTTGGCTGATAAAGCAGGCATTAACTTAGAAACTGTCCGGTATTATGAAAAGATTGGATTAATGCCGAAACCTAAACGAAAAGAATCACGTTATAGGTTTTACGATAAGTCTGATCTCACCCGGTTAAAGTTTATTGTTAGAGCAAAAGAACTTGGCTTTACATTAAAAGAAATTAGTGAGCTTCTTGTTTTAAGAATTGAGTCGAAAGCGACATGCGGAGATATAAAGAGAATTGCGGAACATAAAATACAAGATGTCGAACAAAAAATTAAGGATTTACAAAATATCAAGAAAGTGCTGACAAAATTGATTCACCAATGTGTAAATGAAGAATTATCTTCAGAAGAGTGTCCTATTCTTGAAGTTATTGAACATTAATCATAAATATTTAATTAAGAGTAACTATGAAAAATAAATTTTTAACAAGCGGTTCCATTATTGCTGCTGTTTTAGCTTCAATATGCTGTATAGGCCCGCTTTTATTGGTTGGCTTTGGTATTGGCAGCGTTGCATTCTTTTCAAAATTTGTTGCCTTGAGACCTTATCTAATCTTAATTTCTGTCCTTCTGCTTGTACCAGCATTTTATCTTACTTACAGAAAGCGGGAAGTAAAGTGTGAAAACGGCTCATGCAAAATTGAAAGTGCCGGCAAATGGAACAAGATCTTTGTTTGGTTTGCTGTTTTAATTATTTCCGGAATTATAGCCGTCCCATATTTAGGCTTTGCCAAGTCTGTTCAAAATCTATTAACTATTAACCCAAAATATCAAACAGTTGACCTAAGAATAAATAATATGGATTGCAAGGCTTGTGCTTTGGGCTTACAAAGCCAGTTAAAAAACATTCCCGGCGTAAAAGATGCAGCAGTAAATTTTAACAAAGCTACAGCAGAAATAAACTTCGACCCGGCAAAAGTGAATAAATCAAAGTTTTTAAAATTTTTTACTGCGTCCGGTTACCCGGCAAAAATTGAAGATAGTAAATAATTAATAAGGATTGAAATAGCAATGAACAATATTATTGAACTAAAAATCAAAGGCATGACTTGTGATAGCTGCGCTTCTCATATAAGCAAGGCATTAGCCTCCGTAAGCGGAGTTGATACCGTAAAAATTAACTGGTGGAAGAGCGGACATGCAACTGTAAATATTAATGATAAAATTGATTCTTCAGTGCTGATAGATGCCGTTAAAAAAGCCGGTTATAGCGCATTGATAGATAATTCTCTTTTAACTGAAGAAAATATGATTTCTTTTTCAGGTAAGATAGATTACGATCTGATTATTATCGGTGGCGGCTCGGCTGCTTTTGGCGCAGCAATTAAAACAAGCGAACTAGGAAAGAAAACTCTCATGATAAATGAAGGTCTTCCGATTGGCGGAACTTGTGTTAATGTCGGTTGTGTTCCATCAAAAACTTTGATTAGAACCGCAGAGCAATTTCACGCTGCAAATCATCCGAATTTTTCTTCAATAAAACCAGGTGAAAATATAATTGATTTTAGAGAAGCAATCCGTCAGAAAACCGAATTAGTTGAAAGACTTAGGCAGCACAAATATATTGATGTTCTTAAAGATGATCCGAATGTAACGATTATAAAATCTTATGGAAAATTAATTAATAAAAACACTGTTGAAGCAGATGGTAAAAAATATTCTGCAAAAAATATTTTAATTGCTACGGGTTCGACCACCTTTGTTCTTGATATACCGGGGTTAAAGGAATCCGGTTATTTGACAAATGAGACTCTTTATGAGTTGGATGAACTTCCAGAACAGTTGATCGTAATCGGAGGGAGATATATTGCACTGGAGAATGCTCAAATGTTTGCCCGACTCGGTTCAAAAGTTACTATTCTTCAAAGATCATTACGAATTCTTCCCGATGAAATGCCTGACCTAACAGAAAATTTGAAAGATTATTTAGAAGAACCTGTCCCTTCGGGGGGAGGAATAGAAATTAAGACCGGCGTAATAATTAATTCAATTAAGAAAGAAGGTAGCAAATTCATAGTTAAAGCTTCGATAAAAGACGCACTAGAAGTAATAGAAGGCACACATCTTTTTGTTGCAACTGGCAGAAAAGGCAATACGGTAGGAATTGGATTACAAAAAATCGGAGTGGAATTACACAAGCAGAATTTCATTAAAACAAATAAATTTATGCAGACATCAATTCCAAATATTTATGCAGCGGGAGATGTAACCGGCGAATATTTATTTGTTTACTCCGCTGCTTATGAAGGTTCACTTGCTGTTAATAATATGTTCAACGAAAATAAAACAGGAAAAGATTACTCAGTTTTCCCATGGGTTATTTTTACAGACCCGCAGGTTTCCGGGGTAGGCATGGATGAAAATCAAGCTTACGAAAATAAAATTGATTATGAAGTCTCAAAAATTCAGCTAAAAGATATTCCGCGTTCTATTGCCGCAAGAAATACAAAAGGATTTATCAAACTTATCCGCAACAAAGAAAACGATCAGCTGATCGGCGCAAGAATATTGGCTTCCGAAGGTTCAGAGCTTTTAATGGAAATTTCTTTAGCAATTAAATACGGGATTACCGTAAAAGAGTTGAAGTATATGTTTCATCCTTATTTAACTTTGTCTGAAGGAGTAAAATTGGCAGCGATAAGTTTTGAGAAGGATGTAAACAAACTTAGCTGCTGCGCGGTGTAGATAAATATCACGTTAATACAATTAATACTTATTTTGAGAGGCTTTAATTAGCCCGGAATATCTTTCTTAACATTCCAATCAGGCAAACATTGCTGATATAATTTTGTATTAAGTGTTCGACTTTCTCAATCACGCTTTCATTAAAACAGTTTTGCGGAAACTATATTTTATTTATATCTATTTCTTAAATTATCGGAACAACGTTAAAAGTATTTTGGGTTGCAAGCGAATTTAGAATAACTTCCTGCTTCTCCGATAATTCTTTTAGATAACTTCCCTAAGGATTGAATTATTTTTTTCATTTAGCATTACTATCGAAGCTTGAATTTTATCGTTCTGAATTCCTTCAATAATTTCTTTGAAACTAAAATAATAGCATATTACCAGCTTTTCTTATAGCTACAGGTGCCTACCGGAATAACAAATATTTTTATATCTAATTTTGTTGGCATTAATATTTTTGTTTTAAAAAACTTAACCAGGCTGTGCAATAACAAAATATTTTTTCTGTAACCATAATGCTACGTTAACCAAACCAATCATAACCGGTACTTCTACTAGCGGACCTATAACCGCAGCAAATGCTTCTCCACTTTTTATTCCGAATACGGCAACCGCAACAGCAATAGCTAATTCAAAATTGTTGCTTGCAGCGGTGAAGGAAAGTGTTGCTGTTTTTGAGTAATCCGCTCCAATTTTTTTCCCCATATAGAATGAAACAAGGAACATTATCACAAAATAGAACAAAAGTGGAATTGCGATCCGCACAACATCAAGCGGAATTTTTACTATATATTCACCTTTTAGCGAGAACATCACAACTATTGTGAACAGAAGGGCTATTAGAGTCAGGGGGCTTATTTTGGGGATAAATTTATTTTGATACCACTCCTTGTTTTTCAATTTTATTAATGTGAATCGGGTAATTATTCCGGCAATGAATGGTATTCCAAGATAAATAAAAACGCTTTCGGCAATTTGACCTATTGTAATACTTACCTTAAATGATTTCAGACCTAAGGCGGAAGGCAGTACCGTTAAAAACACATAAGCATAAATAGAAAAGAATAGAACCTGAAAGATTGAATTGAAGGCTACTAGTCCGGCAGCATACTCGGAATCGCCCTTAGCT
>JAJXTM010000267.1 GCA_021783875.1 Bacteroidota bacterium | reverse complement strand
TTGATGGTAAGGATAGAACCCCGGCTTGGATCCCCGAAAGAATGATGAAAGAATATTTTCTTCCTCCTTTTCAGGCAGGTGTTGATGCAGGGGCACCTACTGTTATGGTAAACTCTTCTGACGTTAACGGCATCCCTGGTCATTCAAATTATCATTTGCTTACCGAAGTCTTAAAAAATAAAATGAAATTTAAAGGGTTTGTTGATTCTGATTGGCAGGATATTGAAAGACTTTATACGCGTGATAAGGTTGCCGCTTCTCCGGAAGATGCTGTGAGAATGGCTGTAATGGCTGGTGTGGATATGAGTATGGTTCCTCTGGACTTTAGCTTCTATAATATATTAATAAAACTTGTTAAAGAAGGGAAAGTGCCTATTTCAAGAATTGATGACGCTGTAAGCCGGATATTAAGAGTTAAGTTTCAAATGGGGCTTTTTGATAACCCTTATCCCGATGAAAATTTAAAAAAGCAATTTGCCTCTGCATCATCTGAGCAGACGAATCTTGAAGCTTCTGAAGAATCCATTTCACTTGTCAAAAATGAAAACAATTTTCTACCCTTGTCAAAGAATATTAAAGTTTTGGTTACTGGCCCGACCGCAAATTTGTTATCTCCTTTAAACGGAGGCTGGACAATCACATGGCAGGGGAATGAAGAATCATTATATCCGAAAGACAAACCAACAATTTTATCGGCTATTGAAGAAAAAATCGGTGCTGCTAACGTTACCTATATACCTGGCTCTACTTTTGACTCATTGTTGGATGTTGGTAATGCTGTCAACGCTGCCAGGAAGGTTGATGCTGTGATACTTTGTCTCGGTGAAAAAGCTTATTGCGAAACTCCCGGGAATATAGATGATCTTACTTTGGATGATGCGCAGCTTGAACTTGCTAAAGCCGTAATTGCCGCAGGGAAACCGGTTATCTTAGTCATGATTGAAGGACGACCCAGAATTATAAATAAAATTGTCTCTGGATCAAAATCAATTTTAATAGGATTTCTTCCCGGTATGGAAGGCGGTAGAGCTCTTACTAATATTATCTTTGGCGATGCTAACCCAAGCGGAAGACTTTCAGTTACATATCCTAGATTTCCTAATGCTCTTTATCATTATGATTATAAACCTCTGGAAATTGAAGAAGGCAATGTATATAATCCGCAATGGGACTTCGGTTATGGATTAAGTTATACTAAATTCAGTTATAGTGATCTAAAATTAAATAAGAATATAATCAAAAAAGGTCAGGATATTGAAGTTAGCGTGATAATCAAGAATACAGGCTCTATTGGCGGTAAAAAATCAATTTTATTATATCTTAGCGATATGATAGGATCAATATCTCGCCCTGTGAAACAACTGAAAGGGTTTGATAAAATTTATCTTATGCCTAACGAATCAAAAGAAGTTAAATTTGTGATTAAGCCGGAGCAATTATCGTTTATCGGAAGAGAAAATAAAAGAATTGTTGAACCCGGGCAATTTAAAGTTACTATTGGAAATTTAACGAAAGAATTCACATTACAGTAGATTAACAGAATTGAATATCTAAGATTGGATATTTAAAATAAAAAATGGAATTAGTATATTTCACATTAACACCCATCATATACCAACTCCAAATTAAAATAAGAAAAAACTAAAAAGCTTTTTCTCTAATAAGTCTTACATCGGATGCCTGTAATCCTTTTGCACCTTGAGTAACCGAATATTCAACTTTATCATTTTCTTCTAAAGATTTATGTCCATCGCCGCTAATAGCGTTAAAATGAACAAAAACGTCATCTCCGCTTAACTGCTTAATAAAACCGAAACCTTTTGTGCTGTTAAACCATTTAACAGATCCTTGTTTGCGCTCTGCCATAACAGATGCTCCTTTTGTATTAATTTATTATTTGTTTTTGACAGGGCTTTGATTTTATGAAGGGGTTGAACGAAAGGCGTTTACTTCTACACTCACCCCGTTAACCGGGATGTTTACTTCTAAACTTACTGTCTTACAATGACAAACATACAGCATATATTCTCAATATCCTAATTGAATGTTTTCTAAAGGATATAATGTAGTTTAAAAACAATAATAAATTGTCAGCTTCCTAACTTTCCGAATTAAATTTAATTAATCTTATCCAATTTATTCTCCCGGAATCTTCACAAAATTCTCTGCTAAATTCAAGAGTAAATTTATTTATAATTTGTGAATAGGCATTAATAAAATTATCATTTTTTTTCTTTGCCCTGTGTCCTAAGGGTTCAATAATATCGGTATATAGATTTTTCTCGCCTGAAATAAATTCCCAAAAAAGTTGACCGCAAAGTTTCAAATATTCTCCCTTATCTGGATTATTGTCTCTTCCATAGCAGCATCCATTAACAGCAATAATATTTTTCTTTGATGCATTAGTATGAAGTACTTTCTTTGCCCTTTTAAAATCTTCCTTCATTTTTATTACTTGTTGACTGTTTCCCCAATTTGGTCCTGATTTGATGCTGACAATATACTTTATTTCATCCTTTTCAAACTCTAAGTCAATACCGACCGCAGAAGATTTAGTCCCACCATATACTCTTTTATTTATAAATATAGATAATCCCTCTAAGAATTCACCAAATATAGTTTCCTCTTGTGAAGATAAGTGGGCATCTAATATTCCTTTTACAATATCCTGGGACGTTAATACATTTTTAGCTTTGTATAAGTATGGATTTTTTCTTCTTAAGATTTTTTTAAGACTTAAGTTTTCCAAACTGAAAAGCTTTTTAGAATGGAAATTGGATATGTTATCTTCTACATATCTTGAAATTTCATTTAGCTTTACTTGAGGCATACTTCCCCTTTTTTTCAAATAAATAATAATTAGTCGAATTAATTTTTTTAAGAACCATTTCGTAGTATTCAGATATTATATCAATTCCTACAGAATTTCTTTTTAATTTTTCTGCCACAAAAAGTGTTGTACCGGAACCCATAAAAGGATCCAACACAGTATCTCCTTCGCGTGTAAATAATTTAATAAACCATTCGGGGAGTTCATCTGGGAAAGCAGCGCTGTGATTTTTGTTATTACATTCAGTTGCCAGATGAACAACATTTGTGGGATATACTTTTTCCCTTTCAATCCAATTAGCTATTTTTTTCCCAAATCCACTACCAACTTTTGAGTTATCTCTTGCCTTATCTGTTTCGCTCAAATTTTTTAATCTTGCCTTTGCCCAATCTCCTACTGGTACCATAACTTCTTCCTGGTACATATTAAATTTTTTGTCTTTATTGAACTGAAGTAAACGTTCCCAAGCGTCTCTAAACCGATTTGGCCATTTACCGGGGTAACTATTTTTTTTGTGCCAAATAAATTCCTCTGTCCATAACCAACCTTGTTTTCGCATTTCTAAAATCAATTCAAGTACATAAGTATGTCTTTCTCCGTTTTCAGCTTTTTCTTTTATATTAAGAATAAATGTCCCTGTAGGTTTTAAAACTCGTAATAACTCCTCAGTAATGGGTAAAAACCAATCTACATATTTATCAGGGTTAATGCCGCCATAGGTATGGTTTCTCCTGTCCGCATAAGGTGGAGAGGTAAATATCAAATCAATCGAATTTTCTTTTAAATCTTTCAATTTTTCTTGGCTGTCGCCTAAGATAACTTGAGAAGTAATTTTCATCTTTATTTTAGAATTTAATTATCAATAAATTTACAAAAAAATATTTAAATTTTTAGTATTGATTTAGTTGCAATATAACCAATGTGGTGTTCCTAGAGCGAATTGAAAGAAATTAGAATGAATTTTTTATATTGTATCCCTTTTCATTAAAGGGTTGAAGTTTTTCAATCCAAAGTTGTTCCAGCACTTCAATATCTTTTTTGTAATTGATTCCCGGTTCGTCTTTGGGTTTTAACACATCAATAATTTCAAATGTGAAATTTTGTTCGCCGTATATGTTATAATCATCTTGAAGTTCTTTTATCCCTTCACTTCCGAATTTTAATTCAAATTTATGCCGATTGATTCTTGCCTGAAGATTTTTACTGCTGCTAATATATATTTTCCCATT
>JAJXTM010000266.1 GCA_021783875.1 Bacteroidota bacterium | reverse complement strand
TGTATTTGCTGCCCCGTTTTTTTCGTACGCAGCTTATACGGTAGTTAAATCTTTAAGCAAATCAGAAAAATTATTATAATAGAATTATCTATTCATGAGTTTCTAAAATGAACAAACAAGAAAATATTAATGTTAATGAAATAGCATTAATGTTTACAAATTCCATTGCAAATAGTGGTATTAAGATTGAGTCTTTTAATAATGATTTCAAATCCATTTCGGATTTTAGGGGCTATCTCATTCAAAAACTCGCAGAAATGTTAGAGAAAGATTTTAATGGTCTAATAAATTTGCTTTATCGTATCGATATAAATGAAAATGATCTGCAGGAATTATTTTCTTCACAAAACAAAGAATATATTCCTTCTTCATTGGCAGATTTAATTATCAGACGTCAAATCCAAAAAATCAACCTAAGAATAAAAATCAAGAGGGATTCATTATAATTTTACACTTTTCCACAATGCTAAAATTTGGCTAACCTCTAATTATATTGTCAGTTAAAGAATTTACTTTAACTTGATAATTAGAAAAGTAATATTTAAGTTGAACTTTAGAATATATTTAAAGTAAGTATTTAACCTATATTAGGCAGATTTATGGCAATATTTAAATCAAAGAAATTAGAAACTCTTAGAAATGAAAATGAAGACTTAAAAAATAAGCTGCATTTCATTTCAGAGAAAAAGGAAAATGCGAGATATTTAGAAGAATTATTAATCAAACTTAGGAAAGAAGTTGTACAGTTAAATAAAGACAAGACTTCCTATCAAGAAGCTATTAATTCATTTAAAGCCGAAAAAGAGGAAAAGCTTTTACAAATTTCAGAGCTTCAGAGAAGAATTAACGGTTTAAATGAAATTAACGACGAGTTAAATAATACTATTGTCTCATATCCCGGACATACAAACAATTTTGAGCCCATAACAGAATCCAGCGATACATCTAATGAAATAAGTCTATCAGATGATAACAAAAATAATTCAGCTGAAATTGAACATTATATTCAAGATTTAAATCAAAGAATCAAAGATTTAACCGAACAAGAATCAGAACTTCAAAAAACGATTGATATTCACAATGATGAATTAATTCATTTAGACGAACAGAAAAATGAATTATTGTCAAAACAATCTGGAATTAAAAGTGAGTTAAGTGTTTCAGAAGCAAATATTATTTCTTATGAAGAAAAAATAAGTCAACAGCAACAAGAAATAAATGAGAAGAACAAGCAAATAGCAGAGTATAGTACGAAGCTGGATTCTATCAGGTTTGAATATGAAACAGTAATAAATAATTTAACCGAGTTACATGAAAAGGAAAATAATGCAAAGACCAGGCTTGAAAAAATAATAGCTGAAGAAAAAGAGAAAAGTGAATCAATAAAGGAATCATCAGCGTTTTTTCATGAGCTTGAAGTAAAAAAGAAATTATTTAATGATCTTCAGGAAAGTATAGAAAATCTAAAAAAGGAAAACAGCTTAAAAGAAAAAGCGCTTTTAGATATTGAGCAAACATTATCTTTAAAATCAAACAGACTTTCAAAGATTGATCTGGAACTACTTTCACTCGAAAATAAATCAGGTGAGTTGAAAGAAGAAGCAAAACAATATGAATTGTTGAAAAATGATATCCAGCAAAAATATTCCCAAGAACGGGAGATTATAGAAAAGCTTTCAGAACAAAAAAATAAACTGCAGGAGATTGTTCCGCTTCTTATAAAGAGAAAAAAAGAAATTGAAGATAATAATAATGAATCAGAAGAACGATTCACTAAAATGTTTCAAAAATTCAATCATGAATTTAATGAAATAAATAAAAAACGAAACATTCTTGAAAAAATTCTATTAAAAAAGGAAACAGATCTTGACGAAAAGGATCAGCAGCTTTTTGAAAAAATTGCATTTCTTGAAGAGAGCCAAAAAGTCCTTAATATCCGTCAAGCTGAACTTGAGTCAATTGAAATGACCTTAGATCGGCTTTCCGAACAAAAATCAAACTTAAAAGATGAACTTATTAAACTTGACCAGGACTCTATAGAGAAAAAAAGTTTTAATTCCGATTTGAGATCTGAAACTGAGCTGTTACTGAAAAAGAAAATTGTTTTAGAAAAGAGCTTACAGGAACTTCTTAGAATATATAACGAGAGTTTCATTAAAATCGATAGAAAAAAAGAAAAACAGTTTAATGAATTGAAACAATATGAAGATACTTTGCAGCAATATAGAAATAATATAGATCAAGCCATTAAAGATTTGGAACAGTTGCAGTCAAAAATCGGCTCCATTAGAATTGAACATGAAGAGTATAAAGGAAGTCTGTCAAAAATGGTTAATATGAAAAAAAGACTTCATGATGAAATACTAAAACAACAAACGACTTTGCAAAAATATCAAAAAGTAAGAGAAAAATTGAAGATTGAGAATCTTATTGATCCAAATAAAATCTCCGGTGGATCATATCAGAATGAACCTCCCAAAGCCGTTGACCAAAAAATCTTGAATCAAAAAGATCTGCAAATATTTAAATTATAAGATACTTTTCATTCATTTGTTCCCTCAAATAAATTGAGATGCAAAATTTTATTTTATAAATTTTTAATAAGCAACATATTATGCCCAATTGTAAATGTAACCGCAATAGAAAACCTCAATCAAAAAAAATTTTTATTTATTTAATAATGGTTTTTATGTTAAGCAGTCTGCCAAATAAAATATTTCCCCAAAATAAATCCAAAGTCCATCATCCTTCATGGAGTTACAATCAAACAATTTATGAAGTCAACCTGCGGCAATATACCAAAAGCGGGAGTTTTAAAGCCTTTGAAAAACATCTTCCCGAAATAAAAAAATTAGGAGCTGGGATACTTTGGATAATGCCGATAAATCCAATAGGTGTTAAAAATCGTAAAGGCAAACTCGGAAGTTATTATTCGGTACAGAATTATGAAGCAGTTAATCCGGAATTCGGGACATTGGCAGAGTTTAAATCACTTGTCAAACAGATTCATAAAATGGGTATGTATGTAATTATCGATTGGGTTGCTGATCATACTTCTTGGGATAATGTATGGACAAAGCAGCATCCTGATTTTTTTAAAAAAGATTCTTCCGGAAATTTTATTCCTCCTGTAAAAGATTGGACAGATGTTATTGCGCTCGATTATTCAAATAAAAAATTATGGACTGCAATGATTGATGCAATGAAATTCTGGGTTAAGAATTATGATATTGACGGTTTTCGCTGTGATGTTGCTGATATGGTTCCAACGCCATTTTGGGATGAAGCCCGCACCGAGCTTGATAAAATCAAACCTGTTTTTATGCTTGCTGAAGCAGAGAAGCCAAAACTTCAGGTAAAAGCATTCGATATGACATATTCATGGTCACTATATGATTTAATGCATAATATTTCTCTGGGTAAAATGAATTCTACCGATGTAATAAAATATTTTGCGAGTGAAGAAAAGAAATTTCCTGAAAATTCATTCAGAATGAGATTCACTACAAATCACGATAAGAATAGCTGGGACGGAACAGAGTTTAAAATTTTTGGAAATGCGGCACAAATGTTTGCTGCATTTATTGATGTCATTCCCGGAACTCCACTGGTATACAACGGGCAGGAAATCGGATCACATAAGCAATTAAAATTCTTTGATAAAGACACAATAGTTTGGAAACCATCACCTTTTAGAGAATTTTATTCAAAACTCTTGCATTTAAGGTTAAATAATAAAGCATTGCTTGCTGGTGATGAAGGCGGAAAACCGGAACTTGTTTCATCTCCGAATGATAAATCCATTTATTCATTTGTCAGAGAAAGAGACGGGGATAAAGTTTTTGCAATTTTTAATTTATCTGCAAAACCGGTTACAAGAGAAATAAGTAATAAGATTATTAAAGGTAATTACATAGATTTATTCAGCGGTAAAAAAACTTCATTTACCGATACTCATAAATTTGAATTAAAACCATGGGATTATCTTATTTTTTATAAACAGTAAATAATTGAACTTTGTATCTTCCCTCCTTGCCTATATTAGTGAGATAGAAAGTTAA
>JAJXTM010000265.1 GCA_021783875.1 Bacteroidota bacterium | reverse complement strand
AGTTTTCTTGTTTTTATTGAAGTCAAAATGCGTCAGAATTTAAATTACGGTGAACCCGAATACGCCATTACCCCTTCAAAGATAAAGCAGATTAGAAAGGTAGCAGCATTTTATTTATATCAGCATAAAATTGAAGAGATTGATTGCCGTTTTGATGTAGTTGCAATTATTATCCGAAATAATTTACCTCCGAATATAAATCATATTAGAAATGCATTCTAAAATAATTTTTAGGCTTTTAAGATAAATTATAAAGGAACATTCGTAAGAATGGGATGAATATTAGGAAGGAGCCAGATATACAGGATCCACATTGACAGCCCAATAGAAATCGGAATAGAAAGATTATCATCGGCAAAGCCGAAAGAAACATTTTCAACAATTGCCCCGATTGCAGCGGATATAATACCGATTAAATATTCTGTCGGTGACCAATTAATTTTAGGTGTAAAAAAGATTACTATACTAGCGCTGATAAAAAAGGCTAATGTCCCTTCCAGGCTTTTAGATAAGAATTTGTGCTTACCCCATTTACGACCCACAAGTGCAGCTACGGAATCACTGATTATTAAGATACTGAATGCCGTAATAAAAAAAACCTTAGGGAACACTATGATACAAATTAGACCTGATATGAACACATAAGTAGCGCCATTCAGGTTTTTCTTCTTATGATCAATTTCATGTCTTCTTAATAAAAATCCGAATAATTTATAAAATACTTTTCCGACATTAGGATTAAAGTATCTTGATAAATCAAGAGTAACCGCAGCAATTGTAAAAAAGCTAAGAATAATAATAGCGTTTGTGCGCGGAATAAAATAATAGACAATCGGTATAGATAAGGAGCAGAGATGAATTAGTTTTCTAACTACTTCATCTCTGTAATTAATTGTCCCTTGATCAAATGGAGTCATTGTTCGGAGCAGGTTCTTTTGGTTTTCTTTGTTCCAATAATTTCTTTACATGGTCAGGCATTTCATCGGCATCGGATAAAGTAGTCCCATTATTTACTTTTTCGATCGGCGGAAGTTCTTCTCCCTTAATTAATTTATCGATTTCATCGCCGTCGAGTATTTCTCTTTCAAGTAAGACTGTAGACAATTTATGAAGTATTTCGATATTATCGCTAAGAATTTTTTCTGCACCTTTCATAGCAGCAGTTACAATAGTCCTCACTTCATCGTCAATTTCAATAGCTGTTTTCTCGCTATAATCTTTATGTCTCTGAATTTCCCTGCCTAAGAATATTTCTTCTTCTTTTGCGCCATAACTAAGAGGTCCAAGTTTATCGCTCATACCCCATTCGCAAACCATTTTACGTGCGATGCTGGTAGCTTTTTCTATATCATTACCGGCGCCCGTAGTATAATGATTAAAAATTAGCTTTTCGGCAGCACGTCCGCCAAGAGCATAGGTAATAACCGATTCAAGATATTCTTTTGAATAAGTATGCTTTTCATCAATCGGCAAATAGCTGGTAACACCGAGGGCTCTTCCGCGCGGAATAATAGTAACCTTATGAACCGGATCGGCTTCAGGAAGCATTCTGGCTACAAGAACGTGTCCTATTTCATGGTAAGCAGTAGTTTTCTTTTCTTCTTCGGAAATGATCATACTTTTTCTTTCCATTCCCATCATAACCTTATCTTTGGCTTCCTCAAAGTCTTCCATCTCGACTTTCTTCTTATTTTTCCTTGCAGCGAGTAATGCAGCTTCATTAACAAGATTAGCAATATCTGCGCCTGCAAGTCCGGGAGTTCCCTTAGCAAGAACTTCAAGGTTCACATCCGGATCAAGCGGGATATTTCTAGCATGGACTTTAAATATTCCTTCTCTGCCTTTAACATCCGGGCGGTCAACAACAACCTGTCTGTCAAATCTTCCCGGTCTTAAAAGAGCCGGATCAAGAACATCCGGGCGATTTGTAGCGGCAATAATTATTACTCCGCTATTTTGTTCAAATCCATCCATTTCAACGAGAAGCTGGTTAAGAGTTTGTTCTCTTTCGTCATGACCTCCACCCAATCCAGCACCGCGATGTCTTCCGACAGCATCAATTTCATCGATAAAAATAATACAAGGGGCATTCTTCTTTCCTTGATCAAATAAATCTCTTACACGGCTAGCGCCGACACCGACAAACATTTCAACAAAGTCAGCACCGCTTATTGAGAAGAACGGCACGCCTGCCTCACCGGCAACGGCTCTTGCCAGAAGGGTTTTACCGGTTCCCGGAGGTCCTAATAATAATACTCCACGAGGAATTTTTCCTCCTAATTTTTGAAACTTCGATGGTTCTTTTAAAAATTCAATAATTTCGTGGAGTTCAAGTTTGGCTTCATCAGCACCAGCCACATCTCTAAATGTAATTTTTTGATTAGCTTGGGTAATTAACTTAGCTTTACTTTTTCCAAATGAAAAAATACCCCGTGTTCCCCCGGCTCCGCCTTGCATTCTTCTCATTATTATCAGCCAGACCGCAATAATAGCTATCCAGGGCAGAAAGCTTAAAAGAATATTCATCCATTCGCTTGAATCTTTATCAAACGAATAATTGTTACCTTTTGAGCTCCACAATGTTTCCTGATCTTTAATCAAAGGTTCGGGCAAGTATACCGAAATGTTTTTTACATATTTTGTTTGACCGTTTATTGACAAAGTATCTTCTGATTTTAGCTGTGCTTTAAAATAATAATCATTGACATCAGACTTTATAATTTTCGCTTTTAGTATCTGGTCATTATTTATTAATTTGACATACTCGCCATAGGAAACATCCGTATAACTCGTCGAATTAGTTTTAAATAACTGCATTATAATAACCGCCGCAACAATTACTGCACCCCAGCCAAAGACAAGTCTAATTACCTTTGACCAGTCAAAATTATCATCCGGTTTATTAGGACCATTTCCTTTTGGAATTTTTTCAGGCGGCTTGTTTTCATCATTATTATTATCAGCCATAAAAAATTTATTATCCATTTTCTATTTTTCTCCGTCACTTAAAACGTATATTGATCTTAAATTTCTATATTTTTGGGCATAGTCTAATCCATACCCGATTACAAAATTACTTTCAATTTGAAAGCCAATATAATCAATTTTTACATCATATCTAAGGCTTTTTGGCTTAGTTAGCAGTGCCGCTATCCTCATACTTGCAGGTTTGTGAGGAAAAATAAGATCTTCAATATATTTCATTGAAAGACCAGAATCGACAATATCCTCAACAATAATAACATCCCTTCCTGCCACTTCACAATTTAATTCTTTAAGCAGCTTAACTTTGCCCGAAGAAATTTTTTCGTCTCCGTAGCTTGAAAGTTTAAAAAAATCTACTTCGCACTCAACAGAAACATTTTTTATTAAATCCGATAAAAAGAGGAAAGCTCCGTTAAGCACCCCAATAAAAACCGGAACTTTACCGAAATAGTCCTTTGAAATGATTTCTCCGAGTTCTTTTATTCTATTTTGCAATACTTCTTCACTTAGCAGCGGGACGAAAATATCTTTACCGATATTTAGTTTTCCATTATCAGAGTTATTCATTTTAGGCATAATTCAAGAACCTTTTCAGTATTTTTTTTTATTTTAAAACGGTTATCAATTCTAAGTCCCACCACCCAAATAATATTTTCATTATCAGTAAGAACGAGCTGATCTTTCTTGTACAGAGGTGAAATTTTCTGGTCTGTCAAAAAATCAGATACTTTTTTCGAGCCTTTAAGTCCAAGCGGGAAAAAGCGGTCGCCGTTCCGCCATTTTCTTACGGTAAGTTGTCCCGAAATATTATCTCCTGAAATATATTCAATCTTTTTGTTTTTTGAATATTTTTCCGGCACAGTCCGTAATTCTTTAATTGAAATAGTTTTATTTAGATGATCATCAAGCGATTCCGATTCGGATTTCAATTTAGCTTGATTAGGCACATTTGTCTTTTTAATGCGGTAAATTATTATTTCTTTTCTATCCCTAATAGCAGCAAAATTTTGTGAAAGTTCAACTTTTTCTCCGGGATCATTTTCATTCAGCGATATTATTTTTTTTAGATCATTTAATGAA
>JAJXTM010000264.1 GCA_021783875.1 Bacteroidota bacterium | reverse complement strand
TCTCAGCAAAGACAAGTTTTGTCCTTTCATCGTTTGTTTGAACATTTTTCGGAGTAAACTCAGCATCAGGAGAAATATAGATTATTTTTCCTTTGTAAATTCTATCAGGATAAGTATCAATTGATGCATCTGCAGATTGACCAAGTTTAATTTTGCCTAAGTCAACTTCCGAAACATAAATAACGAGGTCTACATATTCTAAGTCAGAAATCATGACTAAAGAAGACAACGGGACAACACTTTCACCAGCCTCCACAAATTTTTTGACTACAAATCCGTTTAAAGGAGCAATCACATAGGAGTCTCTGATATTCTTTTTCAATAAATCGACAACAGCTATTTGCCTGTCCAAATTTGCTTTTGCCTGCTGAATATCTTCAGGTCGATAAAAATGCTTCATCTTTTTGAGATTTTCTTTTGCAGAATTAAATTGAGCTGCAGCTACATCGTATCCTTTAATAATATTATCAAACTGCTGCTGGGTAATTGTTTTAGATTGATAAAGTTTTTCATTTCTTTCTTTATCAAGTTGTGAAAGTTTAAAATTAGCTTCTGCTTGTTTTACAGCATCATTAGCTTGCAGAATATCCTCAGAGCGGGCGCCTTCCAGCATTAGCTTATACTGAGCATCTGCTTGTTCTTCACCGGCGATAGCCTGCTGCAGCTGAATCGATAAATTTTCATGGTCAATAGTCAGGAGCGTGTCGCCAGCATGTACCAAATCGCCTTCTTCAAAGTTTAATTTTAGAATTTGCCCGGTAACTTTTGAACTTACCGTTACGTTTGTAGCTTCTATAGTTCCAGAAGCTTTAATTTGATTTTTATTATTTCCTCCGCCGCAGCCCACAATAAGTGCAAACGATGATATAGTAATAAATGAAAATATTTTTTTCATTATTTCGCTCCGTTATTTTTAAGTTTTATAAGATTTTTTTTGCCTTTTTCAGTCAAAATGCCATTTAGAAAAATTGAAATAGTTGTTTCCAGCGCTTCAATCAATGTAATTTTATTAGATGTAACAAATTGAGGATTAGCTACTCCTCTTATAGAAGAAACAAATGCAGTAATCACTAAAATTGAGTTAATATCGTTTACAAATCCTTCGGCTTTGCCCTGTTCAATTATTTTTGTAAAATTAACCGTTAATACTCTGGTTCTGAATTCATCTATCCTTTTCCACAATTCGGGAGCATAAGATTGCAGATCAGATAACATTCTATCACTAATATTAGAGACTATTGTCCCGATTGTATTAGTCATATAATAAATCTTTTCCACCGCATTACTATCAGAATTAAATGATTTTCTGATTGCCTTATGATTTGATTTTAAGAAAAATTGAGTTACCTGCGCCAATAATTCTTCTTTGGTTGAAAAATTTTTATAAATAGTCTTTTTGCTCATATGCAGTTTTGCGGCAATTTCGTCCATAGTCGTCTTGTAAAAGCCTTCTTTTAGGAAGGTTTCAAGGCTCAAATTAAGTATTTTATCTTTTTCAGTCAATTAGTTACAGTTATAATGGAAACTATTTTATCTATTTTTCGTTTCCAAATATAATTACCGGAAACTATTTTGTCAAGTATTAGTTTCCGGATGGAAAACAATTTGTTTTTGAGAGTGATATTAAACATACTTAGAATAATCAAAAAGAATAATTTGAGATGGAAAAACAGCAGCTATAAAAATTTATCAATAATAGCTTTAAGATTACCGGATTCAGATTGATTAAACCATTGTTCTATAAGTTTAAAGGAAATTGAAATTGACGGGGGAAACCTTAATGTCTTATTTTCAAGACTTTCTATAATTTCCTTGCGTGTAAACCATCTAACATGTTCCAGTTCATTATCGCGCGGTTGGATTTCAAGATTCACTGCCTTTGCATGGAAACCTAACATTAGAGCAGCCGGGAAAGGCCATGGCTGAGATGAATGATAAATAATTTCTTCGACATCTATTCCTGTTTCCTCGTTAACTTCTCTTTTCACGGCTAGTTCTAAACTTTCACCGGGTTCTACAAAGCCTGCGATTGTTGAATACTGCCATTCAGGCCATTTCTTTTGTCTTGCCAATAAACATTTTTCTCCGGCACTTACTAAAACGATCACAGCAGGATCAATTTTAGGAAATAATTCGGAACGGCAATCATCCGAAGTGCATATTATTTTATGACCTGCATCCATTAATTTTGTTCGGCTTCCACATTTCCCGCAAAACTTATTTCTCGACTGCCAATAAGTTAATGCACGGGTATAAGCTAAAAGTGATGCCTCATCCGGACTTAAGGAATTCATAATTCTCCTAAAATCCATGAATGAACCTAAGGATGTTATTTTTTCTATGTAAGACTTATTCAAATCAGAAACATCTGCGATGAAATAATTCTCGCCTTTTAATTCGCCTAGAAAAGACATCCGGGAGAATTCTAAAGATATTTTCTTAATTTCTTCAAAAGATAAAAGCACTGCTTTCGGTATTTCATCATCGTTTATGAGAGGGTTAAAATTATTGGTAATAATTATCTTTGATTGGCTGCATTCTAATTTTTCTTTTAGCCAATTTTCGTTATTTCTGAATTCAGAGAAACGGTTCAATCCTATTGAAGTTAAAAAATTATCCATATTTTATTATAAGTTAACAATCATCTGATAATGATATTGAATTTAACATTTTTGGCCGGAACATTATTCTTTTCCCATGGTCTGATATACTTAAATCTTACGTTTGTTTTACCTTTTGAGACCGGAATAAATTCAAATATTTCTTTGCCACCTCTACCCGGAATGGATTTTTGCGGCGGGGCATAGAAATGATTAGTTATTTCAAGTTTATAATTATCCAAGATACCATTAACATGCCATTCAAACCCGGTTGTTGTATTAGATGACAGCTCGATTATGAAAAGTTTTCCGATTTTTGCCTTAATAATTTTCTTATTTGATTTATAAACAGGTGCAGACAATTCATAATTCATTGGCTCAACGTCTACTATGTATACTCCAAGAAATTTACCTAAACTATCAAAATCAAAAGCAAAATTTGCATAACCTACAATTTCGCAAGCATGACAGCCGTTTTGAAGTTGATAATTTGCTATAAGTCTAATTCCATTATTTGGCAATCGATTAAACTGTGGATAATCTGTTCCGCTCCTATTACCAGGCCATATATCAACATTTGGGAATTTCTTCAATATTGTTTGAAAAGTTTTATTTTTTCGTATTTCCTTTACCGGCATTAAGTTATAGTCATCTATGTTAATCATTTCAAATGGGCTATTGACCAAGTAACAAACTTGATTTTCATTAGCACGAAATGGGAAGACCGAATATGCAGCACTTACTTTTTCAAAATTCCTAAAATCGCGTAAATAACCTTGATTACCTGTCATTCTTGCAAACTCAACTGCATTCGTAGATGCACCGGATTTCATCATTTGTTCTAAGAAGCAAGATCCAAAATTTTGATGGATTGCAGTATCGCATATAGCATGTATATTCTGCATAATGCTCATACCTGGCTGCCATAATGTAGAAGAATCGATTACGACTTCTCCCTTCTCTGATTGTGCCAGTAATCGTAATGATAGAAATAGGAAGAAACAAATTAGCGAATTTTGTCTCAAAATAATCCTTTGCTTTAGAATATAAAAGTTTATTTTAAAAATAATCATTTGCTTAAATAAAACAAGCAGCTGCAACAAAACTTACTATTATCAAGTCTCTGTTATACTTAATTACCCGCATTAATTTCAGGTTATTAAAATGATAAGGCAAGAATTATGATTTTGTGAATTATCTTGACCTATAACTTAGTAATTATCATAAATTTAGATGATTTTACAATATTTTTGACAAATTTTGCTGGTCTAATTCTTGCCCTTTTATTCAGTTATAGTCTCTTTGTTAAAAAGGAATAGTTTCATGAATAGTAAAATTTTTACAATTATATTTTTAAGTCTGATAATTATCAATTCAAATTTCCAAATATCCAATGCGCAAACTTTGGATACACGCATAGACAGTCTAATATCAAAAATGACACTTGACGAAAAAATTCTTCAGCT
>JAJXTM010000263.1 GCA_021783875.1 Bacteroidota bacterium | reverse complement strand
ATAAAAGTTTTAATCTTTCATATAGCGGTTTCGACCTATAGAATTTAAAAAGGTAAAAGATGTTCGATTTATTAAAGCTGCGAAAAAGACATGGATATCAGGCAATACCGGATATTAGGACAGCATCTCCCGTATCAACGCATACTGGTTTTCCGGTTTTAGATGCATCAAAATGCAAAGAGGACTGCATACCATGCAAGGATATTTGTCCAACCGGAGCAATTAGAGTTGACCCACTTGCCATAGACCTTGGTAAATGTATTTTCTGCGGAGAATGTGAAAGAGTTTGCAATGGCGGGGCAATTAAATTCTCAAATGAATATAAAATAGGAAGCACAGAAAGAGAGAGTTTAATTATTTCTTCAGGCACAGCATTTGAGAATTTTAGACAAACCGCTATTGAATCAAAAAGGGAAATACATAAATTATTCGGTCGATCTTTAAAGCTAAGGCAGGTTTCAGCAGGAGGCTGCAATGGTTGTGAGATGGAATTAGCGGCTTGCAGCAATGTAAATTTTGATATGGGAAGGTTCGGAATTGATTTTGTTGCTTCGCCCCGACATGCAGATGGTATTGTAATAACCGGGGCAATTTCAAGAAATATGGCACCTGCTTTAATGGATACATATAAAAGCATCGGCGAGCCAAAAATAGTAATAGCGGCAGGGGCTTGTGCAATAAGCGGAGGAGTTTTCGCAGAGTCAGAAGAACTTAATCGAAATATTTTCGATAAAATTAAAATTGATTTATTTATACCCGGCTGTCCGCCTCATCCATTGGTATTTATAAATTCTTTACTTGATTTTATCGGCAGGAAATAATTTTGAAGTCAAATATTATATAAATTGATAGATAAAACTGCCGAAGCAAATAAGCCAATACATATTTTCGGAAAGAGGATTAATGCAGTTCTATTATCGGAGGAAAACCGGCTGTCTATACAAGAGACGTTATTTTTAATATATATTTCCGAAATGGGAGAAACAATTAATAATCATATACCGAATGCTTTTTCCAATTCCTCAATTTCCGCTTTCCCTATAGGTATGACATCACCGATTGCTTTTGAAGCAATAACCGATTTAGCTGAAAACTCTGCAACTTCCAGCCTATCGTAACTCTGCAGCAGTGAATTGCCGGTTACTATTATGCAATTATTTTCACATAAAACAATGGGTGTACTTTCAGAAATAAAATCTGTTATTTCAGGAGTTTTAATATCACCGCTTTTATATTCTAAGCCATAAGGCAATTTTTTTATATCCCTTAATACGATATAGCTTTCAGGAATTGTACGCGAATCAAACTTCGCATCACAAACACCAAAGGCAAGGATATTAGGCGGATGTGCAATTAGAATTGCATTGATATAGGGGTTTTTCTCATATATTTCTTTATGAAGATTAACACTCTTACTTGGTTGTTTTCCCGCCTCACGCTTATTCCCTTCAATTAAAACCAGATCTTCTTCTGATAAATATTTCCTATCCATACCCCATGGAGTAATTATGAATTTATCGCCTTCCACTCTAGCAGAAAAAGTTCCTTCCATACTAGTAACAAGATTTTGAGAATAGCTTCGGTGAATTAAGGAAATAATGTTCTTCCTAATTTCTTTTTCTAATGAAGAATGATTACCCGGCTCAAACTCTTCGAGGGTAAATTCCTTGCGAGAAAGTTCTAGATCTTCATTACTAAGCACTCTAACATTACCAAGGATGTTTGCCTTCAGCGTTAATCTTGCACAGAAATCCAAAGTTTCCAGCTTTTGAAAAGCGTGCATTAAACTATTTCCTACAGTTACTATTCCGTGATTTTCCATTATAACAGTATCATGATTCTGCTTGAAAATTTCCGCAATAACTTCCCCAAGTTTATCGCTTCCGGGAAGAGCATATTTTGCATAACCAACCTTACCGCATATTTCGCTTGCTTTCGGTACAATACGCGTGTCCGGTATTTTCCTTGTTATGGCAAATGATACAAGAGCCGGGGGATGAGCATGAACAATTGCTTTTATGTCAGATCTTGCTTTATATATTGCAAGGTGAAAAGGAAACTCAGATGAAGGTTCATGAATACCATCTGAACTTCCGTCAGGCAAAACTCTCACAATATCTTTCGGCAGCAAAGATCCTTTATCAACTCCTTTTGGAGTAATCCATATAGAACCGTCATCGTCAAGAATGGATAAGTTTCCGCCGGAGGTAGTAGTCATTCCATTCGTATAGATACGATTTATTATTTCAATAATTTCGTCCTTAGGATGTAAAAATTTAAATTTCATTTTATTCCTTTATTATTACTTTCATATGTTTTGTTCAATAAGCGTTTATTTCAAAAATTTAAAAGAATCAACAGCAAATAAATTTTCGCCATCGCCAGAATATATTAGCCAAAGTGCATGAACGCCTTTTATTTTATTTATAGAACAATTAAATGTTTTAATTGTTTTGGAATCGCCTGCCGGAATTTCAATCGAACCAACAGCGGCATGCCAAGGCTGATCCATAACAATATCTATCTTGCCGGCATTTTTACCCGGAATAACAGAAACCTCAAAACCGTCTGCACCGGATCCAAAATTTAAATATTTAAATGCTGTTCTGTCGCCATTTTTTATTCCACCCAGTTCATCGTTATCCTTAGTATAATTCTGTATTCGAACATTACCGAATAAAAGGCAGGCTCTATCGGCATCAATTTTAGTAAAAGAATCCAGGGGAAGTCCTGCGCCCTGCGAAGTCATTTCAACTTCGTTAATACTTCCATCTGGATTAAAAGTAATCGGTTCAATGCAAGTTTTTCTCATAGAGAAAGAATCATGTGTCGATCTATGATAAAAGACGTACCATTTACCATTCATCTCAACAACAGACCCATGATTGTTCCATACACCAGGGTCGCAATGATTATTGTCTACAATAATTCCGCCATATTTAAATGGACCGAATGGAGATTTGCCCGTTGAATATCCTATACAAGTCGGCATATTAGCTCTTTGCATATCCGCATAAATAAAATAATAAATTCCGTTGTGTTTAATCATGTAGCCGCCTTCGTGAAAATAATGTTCTTTTTCGGTAACCACGCTGTCTTTTAATGTGGATGGATCTATCTCAGTCATATCGGGTTTCAGTTTCGCAACCTTGGCAGCAAATTGCCCCCAAATCATATAAGCCTGTCCGTCATCATCCATAAACACGCAGGGATCAATTTGATCCATTCCTTTCAGGTTAATCACTTTCCCGTTAACGAAGGGACCTGTAGGTGATTTACTTATAGCAACTCCTTCATTGTCTTTGGCACTGGAAAGACAATAATAAAGATAATAGGTACCGTTCTTATACATACAGTCCGGAGCATATAAAAAATCATTTTTGAATTTTGCATTATCATTTATGTTTTTAGTTGAGAAAGCATTTTCAGTTTTAACCCAATGGACTAAATCGCTAGAGGACCAAACATCGTAACTTTTTGAGCAATAATATTTGGGACTCTCGTCTTTAGAGCCATAAACGTACATTTTACCATCTTGCCATACATGAGCGGAAGGATCCGCACAATAATTACCGGCAGGAACAACAGGATTCTGAGCATTAATGGAACAAAAGTTCATAATAATAGCAAACAAAATAATTTTTTTCATATAATTAACTCATTTTATATTCAACGATTAATAATTTCAAATTTATTATTTTCTTTCCGGTACTAAAATGACAAGGTTCAATTAATTACCGATTCAAAATTAAATTCGCCGGATCCCGCTTTTAGCTTTAGATAACCATTCACGAACCTATCAACCTTAATTTCCTCAACTTTATTTATTTCAATTCCATCTTCTTTTACAGAATCCTCAGCTTTTGCAGGAATGTAAATTACAGATGATGTATTAACCGGGATTGTTACGTTCATAAGAAGTTTATTTCCTTCTACTTTCCATGAAGAAATTATTTTACCATTCATCGTAATCAACGAGGCTTGTGCATTCGTGATTTTTCCATTAGAGATTTCGGGTTTTATTATGATATTCTTGTATGCAGGTCCTTCCGAACTGATTCCCGCCATATACTTAAACATCCATTCACACACAGAACCAACGCGACAT
>JAJXTM010000262.1 GCA_021783875.1 Bacteroidota bacterium | reverse complement strand
AATGTAATTCAGCAGGGATAATTTTAACCGTAATATGATTATTTAGCCCCTTTAATAGGGGCTTTTTTGTTTCTATTAAAACATGTCTCTAATCCCATTCCTAATATTTTAATTTTTTTTAGATTATTAATAAGTTCAACATAGAGAATTTGATTTTTTAACTTCTCATTTTTGATAATCACCGTTCTTATTAGTTTATTAATCAAATTTTCGATTTGAATTTTATCACTATTAAGATAAATGTTATTATACTCTTTTATCAATTATTTGGCACAATATTAGATTTGGTTTTACTTGATTTTTTATAATAATAATTTAATTTTATTAATAATTCCAGGAGTTAGTAAGATGGCTTTAATGATTACGCAAGAATGTATCAACTGCGGTGCATGTGAACCAGAATGTCCAAATAATGCAATTTATGAAGGCGGAAATAATTGGGAATTGGCAGGAAAAAATTACGGCGAAGGTGATGCCTCACCATCAGGAGCAGATGGGTTTTATTCATCTGATTATTTCTATATTGTCCCTGATAAATGCACGGAATGTGAGGGATTCCATGATACTCCTCAATGCCAAGATGTATGCCCAGTGGATAGCTGCGTTGCTGATCCAAATCATAGTGAAGATAAATCTGCTTTAACTGCAAAAAAGGAATATTTAGATTCTATAGGTAGATAAAAGGATTGTAAATTAAATTGGGGTCGCATGAGGACGCTTTTTGGCGTCCTCTTTTTTTATTTCATTAAGCATTGTATTATTATTTATAATTGCTATTAAACTCAATGCAATGCATTCACTTATCAGAAATTGTATTTCTTTTTTTCCGCTGAAAACTTACTTAATTTTAAATATGGTATTAAAATATTATGTTTTATTTAAGTAGAATTTATTATGAAGATAGGCAAATATGAACTTTCGATAATTAACTCGGGCTATTTTAAATTGGACGGCGGTGCAATGTTCGGTATTATCCCTAAGGCTCTTTGGGAAAAATCAAACCAAGCTGATCAAGAAAACCGTATTAGATTATCTACTAGAAATCTACTTTTGCGTAGCAGTAATAAAAATATCCTTATTGATACAGGAATGGGAAACAAATGGGATTTAAAATCTCAAAATATTTATTCGATAGATCAATCTGAATTTATTCTTGCAAATGAACTTTCAAAAGTTAAATTAACTCCTTCCGATATTACGGATGTTATCCTTACTCATCTTCATTTTGATCATTCAGGTGGCTCAACAAAAATTGAAAATGGAAGGATAATTCCTGTATTCGAAAATGCAAAGTATTATATCCAGAAAAAAAATTATGAGTGGGCAGTATCTCCCTCTGAAAGAGATCGTGGAAGCTATATAAAAGATAATTTCTTACCTCTATATAATGCCGGTGTTCTAAATTTTATTGACGGTGAGAAAAACTTTGATGATGAAATTGAGTTAATCCCCGTAATGGGACATACCTTTCATCAACAACTTGTTAAAATTTCTGACTCATCTTCTTCAATTTTGTATTGCGGAGATTTGGTGCCTACATCTTCTCATATACCACTTCCTTATATCATGGGTTATGATCTACAGCCCTTGATTTCCGTTCAGGAAAAGAAAAAATTATTGTCACTAGCTGCCGAAGAAAACTGGAAATTATTTTTTGAGCATGACCCCATATATGTATTGGCAACTATAAAAATAACAGAAAAAGGATTTCAGTTTGGAGAAAGATATAATTCAATCTAGCCAAAATGATTTAAATGGTTTTCAAAAAGTTTGTAAAGTCAATGATTTATTTGAAAAAGTCGGGAAAAGATTTATAATTAATGATGCAGAAGTAGCAGTTTTTAAGGTGGAAGGGAAAATTTATGCCCTAAGCAACATTTGCCCGCATCAACATACCCCTCTTATTTATGATGGATTTATTGAGGACGGTTATATAGTTTGTCCTGCTCACGGTTGGATGTTCAATCTGCAAACCGGTAGAATGCCTACAAATTCAAAAGGACTCAATTGCTATCCGGTATTAATAATTGAAAATGAATTGTATATTAAAGTTTCGAATAAAGATTTTAAATGGTGAAGAAAATTTGAAAAATGAAAATCACAAATGAAATTGTTATTCAGAAAGCTAAAAGAATTGGTTTTGATTTAGTTGGATTTGCTAAAGCATCTGAATTAAAAGAAGAATTACTTCGTCTTGAAAAATGGTTGCAATCTGGCTACCAAGCGAAAATGGATTATATGAACAAGGATATCGAAAAGAAAACAGATGTCTCGATTCTGTTATCTGGCGCTAAAAGTGTCATCTCGTTAGCAATAAATTATTTCGTGAATAAAAAATATACCGGGGATTCCGAATTTGGTAAAATTTCTAGATATGCATGGGGCAAAGATTATCATTTATTGATCAGGGAAAAACTTTCCCAGTTAGAAATTGAATTAAAGGAAATTGATAATGGTATTATATCTAAATCTTATGTAGATACTGGTCCGGTTATGGATAAAGCTTGGGCAGTTAAATCAGGAATAGGCTGGATGGGAAAAAATACCAATATTATAAATAAAGAAATAGGAAGTTGGTTTTTTTTAGCAACAATAATTACAAACTATGAATTTGAATATGCAACTCAAATAAATGATTTTTGTGGCTCTTGCACTGCTTGTATAGATGCTTGCCCTACAAATGCAATTGTTAATCCTTATATTATTGACTCTAACAATTGTATATCATATTTGACGATTGAAAATAAAAAAGAAATTCCCGAAATATTTTTAGATAAATTTAATAACTGGATCTTCGGCTGCGATATTTGTCAGGATGTTTGTCCCTGGAATGTGAAATTCTCTCAGGATACACATTGTGAAGAATTTAAAGCGGGTGTCAATATTGAAATTGAATTAAAGAAAGTAATTGATATGAATATTGATGAATTTAAGCATAAATTTTTTAATAGCCCATTAAAACGAGCTAAGCTTTCTGGATTTAAACGGAATGCAGACTTTTTATTGAAACCTAAAGTAAAAGAATGAATCTAATATTAAATAAAAACATTTTTATTGAAATTAAAAAATAATTGAAACGGAGAAAAAATGTCAGATAATCATCATAAAGTAATTATTATCGGTTCAGGTCCTGCAGGATTTACGGCAGCGCTTTATACTGCTAGAGCAAATCTTAGTCCGTTGATATTTGAAGGAATGCAGCCTGGTGGTCAATTGACAATTACTACTGATATAGAAAACTATCCAGGCTTTGAGCATGGTATTCAAGGACCGGAACTTATGGATATAATGAGAAAACAAGCTCAACGTTTTGGTGCTCAGATGGCGTTTAAGGAGGTTACCCAAGTAGATTTTTCAAAAAGACCATTTACCTTAAAATCTTATGATGAAATTTATACTGCAGATGCTGTTATCGTTTCAACAGGTGCATCGGCTAGACTTCTTGGTTTGGAAACCGAGAATAAATTTATGGGATATGGAGTTTCAGCATGCGCTACTTGCGATGGATTTTTCTTTAAAGGTCTGAAAATTCTTGTTGTTGGCGGCGGAGATACGGCTATGGAAGAAGCAAATTATTTAACAAAATTTGCTTCTGAAGTTACTGTCATTCATCGTCGAGATGAATTTAGAGCTTCGAAAATTATGCATGATAGAGCTAAGAAAAATCCTAAGATAAAGTTTCTTATGAACAAAACCATAAAAGAGGTAGTTGGGAAAGAAGAAAACGGTCGAAAATCTATGACAGGTGTTTTTCTTCAGGATACTAAGGACAATTCAATTTCCAGAATTGATGCCGATGGTCTTTTTGTCGCAATTGGACATAAACCAAATACAGATCTATTCAAAGGAATTTTAGACATGGATGAGACTGGCTATCTTAAAGTAAAACCAGGATCTACTTATACAAATATCGAAGGTGTTTTTGCTGCTGGAGATGTTGCTGATAAAACTTATCGCCAAGCTGTTTCTGCCGCTGGATCAGGATGTATGGCAGCCATTGATACTGAACGCTGGCTTGAATCTCAAGAATAATTTAAAAATATTAAAGCCGGTTTTTACACCGGCTTTAATTATTTGGGCTCTTTCGCATTTAAACGTTGGCTTACTAAATTAGCTATTACAAAACCAATTCCCGTCCCA
>JAJXTM010000261.1 GCA_021783875.1 Bacteroidota bacterium | reverse complement strand
GATTGTTCGAGTGGATACGGTTAGGATTAATTCTGTTATTGTGAATGATGTTCCGTTTTATCAATCATTTGGATTTGGTTTAGTAGCGGGATTATTAGCGGCAATTGCCTCAGTTCTATTATAGTCTGATTGCTTCATTGTTATTAATTTATATGATCGAGGTAAGAGCGCAGTTTTTTTGTAAAAATCATTTCACAAAGTTATTACTTTAAATATTTGGATATTCCATTAGGGCTTTGATAATTTTAGATACACCTAATTCATGAAATTTTTTATATTTCTCATTTTGCCTATCTGCACCTATAAATTCAAAATAAGACGCATTCCTAGCCAACATATCTATTTCAATATCACCAATAGAATAGCTTTTTTGTGCAGTTTTATTTAATTGTTCAAACATTAATCACAATAAAGTATCGCTTACTAATTTTCTTAGTAGATAATTGGTAAAATATAATCACTATTAATTTTCTATTATTGCATAAAATAGTTCTTTTCAAAATTCTCTTTGAATTCTGTGAACTTTTTAACTATTTACTTATGGAATCATCTGGTCGCCGACACTTTGATAGAATACTATGGAAATATTGACAATTCTGATAATAATTCCCTAAATTACTAATTTTAAATATTTAAGAAGTGCACCGATAATAATTATTATTCTTAAATAATAATAAATTTTAAAATGATTTGAGGAAAGTTATTTTTATGTCTAATTTACCAAATAGGAATATCAAAAATATTGATCTCCATATTGAAGTAATTTTTCTAAGGATAGAAAAAGCATGGAACCAAAAAAATCCAAATATTTTAGTGAGCAAATAGAAGCATTTTTTAAGAATGTATATTTTGGATTATTACCAAGGAAAATGAAAGAAACCTCACAATCAAAATTTAGGGAAAAAGTATTTGAAAAGATAAAGAATGAAAGGAGATGGGGCGAATCTAATATTTCCGGTGGTGGTTCCTCTATTGAGTTTACAAAATCGGCACGAGAAATAATATTACATGTAATTAATGATTTTAATATAAAATCATTACTTGATGTTGCCTGTGGTGACTTTATATGGATGCCAATTGTTTTAAAAGCTCTTAAAAATGATTTTAAATATATTGGATGTGATATTGTCTCTTCTTTAATAAAACAACACAAAACTTCCTATCCGGAATATGAATTCAGAACTCTGGATTTTGTTAATGACCAATTACCTCAATGTGATCTTATTATATGCAGGGATGCATTACAACATTTACCTATAAAAGATATCCAAAAGTCACTTAAACAATTTTCAAATAGCGGTGCGAAATACCTTCTTGCTACAACACATTTACGTTATCCTCAATGGAAAAACAAGAGAGACATTCGAGTTGGACAATGTCGTGATAGAAATCTAATTTTAGAACCTTTTAATTTGGATGATCCTATAATAATATATAATGAAAGAAATATTGGCAATAAATTTCTGGGACTTTGGAAATTACCACTAGATTATAGAAAAGAAGTATGATTTTCAAATTAGACTTAGTTAAAATTAATAGCCCACTCACTATTGCGGTTAAAACTTGACGAGAATTTATTCAAAGAAAAAATCCCCTATCCCCTGAGTATAATCTATTAAATTCCAATCCTTACGCCTGCAGAGAAATTATATGCCGGGGAAAATTTGCTCAAGCCTGCAGCGCCTATTCCGGTTAAAATCAAATTTTCTGAGAATTTATAATTTAATCCCAAAGCAATTTGACGCGGCGGATCATAGCCTTTTACTACTTCGGTGTAAGCACTGTAATATAAAAGAAGTGAATATTCACCGTCATTAAAAAATTTTCCGAGTCCGAAAGAATATGTTAAAGGGTTTTCGTAAGTAATGCCTGCCGGATCACCGAAATTGATATAACCCAAATCAGCAATTGCAACAAATGAATTAAGATTGTCCGAGAGGCTGAAGTTTTTTCTAAAAGTTAGTGAAAAGCCGAAATCGTACTGTCCGGTTCCGATTCCCATGTTCGTTGAAGCTGTAGGAAATTTAACATTAGCATTTAAAATAACATCAGTAAAAAAATCGTTTTGAGAAACAAATTGGAAATTTGAATAAAGATATAAATCACCCAAGCCCCAGTTCATCCCGCCGGCTGCACTTGAAGTTGTTTGTACCATAGAATTGCCGCTGCCCATCATTCCGCTGCTGCTTGAACCGCTGTTCTGCATATTTCCATAACCGGTTTTTGAATTGCCTATTGGAAGCATCATTCCACCTGACTGACTTATGAAATTACTTTTATTGCCAACAACTGGAATGGATAAAGAAATTCCGAAATTGCCGCTTTGATAACCGACTCCTCCATAAAGCGAAATAACATTATCGAAAGAGTTGTAAATAAAATTTCCCCCTGCTAACTGGAGATTTGTATTTATGTACCAACTTGATTGCTGTAAAGGCAGCTCCTCTTGTGCAAATAAATTTCCATTTAATGTAATAGCAAAAAGAAGAAGAAGGAAGCCCGCAAGAGCTGACTTCCTATTAAAATTGAATTTATTTTTAATAATCATTTTTATTTTTTACCCTTTTGCAATTGTTCGGCGTTATTAAGCATGGCGCCGTAATTTTTCATCATGGATTGCATATCTTTCATCATGCCGCCCATGTGATTTTTCATTTCGTTGTTTTTCATCACTTCATCGTTCTTCATAATATTTTGCATTTGATTAAGCATTGTCTTCATTGTCTTGCCCATGTCATTCATATTCTGCGTCATGCCCATCATACCGTTATTAGTACCCATGCCTTTCATATCTATTCCCTTCATATTCCCTTTCATTGATGAGTTCATCGAATTCATCATCTGATTACTTCTATCCATCATCTTATTCATTTGCCCCATCATGCTTTGCATGTTGGACATCTGGCTGTTCATATTCTGCATGTGCTGATTCATGCCGCCCATACCTTGAGCTTGCAAAGATGAACTGCTGACAATGAATAAGAGAAATAATCCTAATATTACAAGAAAAGAATTTTTTAAAAGACTGCTGAGTGTGTTTTGTGTTTTCATTTTAGATTCTCCGATCTGCTATTTTGTTTATATTAAAGTTAATTATTGTATACTACCAATTTCAAGTAATATGCATATATTTATGCGGAATTGCATTAGCGCTTAACTGAAAAATATTTTCGACAAATCTTGCGGCATAAACTATAAAATATTCCATATTACTCAATTGGCATTATTTTAAAAGAACTGAACCTGCATATTTTTTATTCATCACTTTCACCTTGGGTTTCTTGATCAAGTTTTTGGTATTGCTCTTTAGTTATTGTTGGCAGCTTTTTTGTTAATGCAACAATAGCCCAAATCATCTCATCTGTATGAGTTGGACCGAATGCCGGCATGCCGGTCATCTTTAAACCGTTTTTGGTGATCCAGAAAAGCTGCTGCGGAGTCCAATCATTTGCAACCCTTGCAAGCGAAGGAGCTTTTGGATAAAGCCCTTGCCCGATTTCACTTCTTTCAATGCCGGGACCGCCATGGCAGCCGACACACATTTCACGGTAATGTACAAAGCCCATCTTCACAAGATCCGCGTTGTTAAGATCGGGAGTTTTAATATTATTGTCCGCATTATGTCTAATAGAGTTATCCCTTACGGTATTCATCGCCCAAAATGTTATTGGGTCGTGAGGAACCCTCGCGCTAATATCAAATATACCGGAATACATGTAAATGAAAACACAAATTATTAGAAACACAATTACTGACCCAGCACCAATTAGATATTTTTTCATGAGCCTGCCTCATTGATTTTGTTAGTGAATTTGTTATTTATAAAATTCATTTTAAACTATTTCATCACGCATACCATATAAGTTGGTGTAATGGAATTTTGGAAAATTGGAATAATGGTACGTCCGAATAGTTACACAGAGTACCGCAAAGAAATCACAAAGTTTCAAAGAGTAAGACTTCAATAGGCCTTTGTGCGTTAAAGGATTTGATAATATTTTTTGATATTTTACCATTATTTCAGGACTCAGAACTACTTTATTTATTATCATAATATTGGTAATGAATTTAGAATTTTATTTTCACGATTTCTCCTTAAAACAACTATAACGAAACCAATTGACATAATAAAAACTCCTATCCAGACAAAGC
>JAJXTM010000260.1 GCA_021783875.1 Bacteroidota bacterium | reverse complement strand
AGAAATTAAGTTATTAAAATTATCCTTTTGAGAATACACCATATCTCCTAAAAAAGTCCCGGTTTCGATCAAGGTTTTTAATTTGTACTTCAGTTGATATTCCTCAACTGCCTTCTGTTTTACAATATGCGGAACTGGTTTGGGTTTATTTTGAGATACCCATTTATGGTAAATCTTCTCCTGTCTATATTTAGAATTCCTTTGCTTTATTCTAAATGTTTCATAAGCATAAAGCAAGATATGAGGTATAAATTTTTTAATGTTTTCTTTGGTATTCAAGTTTCCCATAAATTCTCTATGCCAATTTAACTTTTAATAAAGATTTCAATAATTCTATATCATTTCCGGTAGTTACTTTAAAATTAATTAAAGAACCTTCAACAATATTAATTTTCTTTCCGAGTCTATTGATTAATATTGATTCATCAGTCCCAATAAATTTATCCGTCCTTGCGCTTTGCATTGCACTTAATAAATCTTTATATCTAAAGACTTGCGGTGTTTGAACTAAATGAACCTCATCCCGTTTAATATATTTAACTTTATTATCCCTTTGCTTTATTAACGTATCCTTAGCTTTTAGACAAACAATAGCATTCCCATTTTTTTTTGCACATAAAATTGACTCTGTCAATGTTTTTTGAGAAAGCAGCGGTCTAGCGGCATCATGAACAACTATAATATCATTTTCTTTAGCATTTAAAATTTGAAGAGCATTATAAACCGAATCTTGTCTTTCTTTTCCTCCCTCAACCAATAATTCAAGTTTCGATATTTTATATTTCTCTTTTAATTTTTGAAGTAATTTAAAATATATAGGATCTGCAGCTACTATAATTTCATTCACAAGATCATTGGTTTGGAAAACTTGGAGAGTATAAAATAATAATTCCTTACCAAAAATTTTTAGATACTGTTTAGGAGCGGCAAATCCGCTCCTAATACCTTTACCAGCAGCCGGGATTACTGCAAATACCTTCATATAATTAGCATTGCATCGCCGTAGCTTAGAAATCTATAATTTTCTTTAAGAGCTTTTTTATATGCTTTCATAACGAATTCAGTTTCACCAAAAGCTCCCACCAGCATCAATAATGTTGATTCCGGGACATGAAAATTTGTAATCAGTTTTTTTGTGACTTTAAAATCATATGGAGGATAAATAAACTTATCCGTCCAGCCTCTATTTGATTTGACAAATCCATCAGCAGTTGTACTTGTTTCAAGTGCCCTGCATGCACTTGTACCGACAACAAAGACATTATGTTTTGCAGCTATAGCTTTATTAATCATTTCGGCTGATTTATGTGAAATTTCAAAATACTCCGAATCCATTTTATGTTTTGTTAAATCTTCCACCTCAACCGGTCTAAATGTTCCGAGTCCTATATGCAATATAACCGGTGCCATTTGCACTCCTTTCTTTTCAATCTTGCTTAAAAGCTTAGGAGTAAAATGCAGTCCGGCAGTCGGGGCTGCCACCGCACCGTCAACACGCGCATAAATTGTCTGATAATTTTCTTTATCAGACGGTTCGGGATCGCGTTTAATATAAGGGGGCAGAGGAGTAAATCCGATTTTCTCAACTGCTTTAAATACATTGCCAGGTTGATTAAATCTGACAGTCCTGCCTCGGGAGGTAGTATTATCAATAATTTCGCACCAGAGTTTATCATTGAAATAAATTTTATTTCCAATTCTGACTTTTCTAGCCGGGTCAACAATAACGTCCCAGATACATTCTTCAGCATTTAATTCACGCAATAAAAACACTTCAATTTTTGCGTTTGTTTTTTCCTTTTTTCCGTACAATCTTGCCTGGAAAACACGTGTTTCGTTTACTACGAGTATATCGCCTTTTTCCATATAATCAGCAACATCAGAGAATACCTTATTTTCAATTTCCTGAGTTTCTCTATTAAGTACCATTAATTTTGACTTATCTCGGGGAGAAACAGGATATTTAGCAATTTGCGTCTTTGGTAGATTATATTTGAAGTCTGATAATTTCATTCTTCATTACCTTTATCTTAGTTAAAAATATAATTCGGGGAAGAAGCAGATAAGCTTCCTCCCTTAGAATTATCTATTATTTATTTTTTCTTTTTTGATGTTTTTACAGCAGTTTTTGTTTTATTTTTTTTCGCTACATTTTCCTTTACAACAGCACGAGCAGCAGCTAAACGTGCAATCGGAACTCTGAAAGGAGAGCAGCTAACATAGTTTAGTCCTGTCCTATGGCAGAATTCGACTGAAGCCGGTTCTCCTCCGTGTTCACCGCATATTCCCACTTTAAGATCGGCACGGGTTGATCGACCTCTTTCAGTTCCCATTTTGACAAGCTGACCCACTCCTTCTTGATCGAGAACTTCAAATGGATCATTTGGTAATATTTCATTTTGGACATAAAGAGGAAGGAATTTACCTGCATCGTCTCTTGAAAGCCCAAAAGTAGTTTGAGTAAGATCATTTGTTCCAAAACTAAAGAATTCAGCACTTTTTGCAATCTGGTCAGCAGTTAAAGCAGCTCTAGGAAGCTCAATCATAGTTCCGACCATATAAGCAATTTTCTTTCCTTTTTCTTTCATTACCTCTGCTGCAACTTTTCTTACAATTGTTTCCTGAATTTTGAACTCTTGCAAATCACTTACAAGCGGAATCATAATTTCAGGTTTAACTTTTATTCCTTTTTCAGCAACATCGCAAGCTGCTTCCATTATTGCACGAGCCTGCATTTCAGTAATTTCAGGGTATAAAATACCTAGTCTGCAACCTCTGAATCCAAGCATAGGATTGAACTCATGCAAGCTATCAATTTTTTGTTTCAGTTTTTCTAAAGGAATATTCAACGCATCTGCTAATTCCTGTTGTTCTTTTTCTGAATGAGGTAAAAATTCATGAAGCGGAGGATCCAAGGTTCTAATAGTTGTAGGCAAGCCTTTCATAACTTCAAATATACCTGCAAAATCTTCTCTTTGCAAAGGAAGTAGTTCCGCTAGAGCTGATTTTCTATCTTCCAATGTATCTGAAACAATCATTTTTCGTACTGACATAATTCTATCTCCTCCGAAAAACATATGTTCAGTTCTACAAAGCCCGATACCTTCAGCACCGAAAGCTACTGCATTAGAAGCCTGGTCGGGCTGATCGGCATTTGTTCTGATTTTTAGACTTCTCAATTTATCTGCCCAGCTCATTAAACTTGCATATGTCTGATATATAGGAGAATCCTTCGGATCAAGTGTTTTATTAATTAAAACCTGAATAACTTCAGAAGGTTTTGTTTCAATTTTACCGGAAATTACTTCACCGGTAGTACCGTCAATAGAAAGATAGTCTCCTTCATGGAGAAGAATATCTTTTCCTTCAACACCTACGCTCCTTTCTCTATAATTAATTTTTAAAGTGCCGCATCCTGCCACGCATACTTTACCCATTTGGCGGGCTACCAAAGCTGCATGAGAAGTCATTCCACCGCGAGCAGTCAAAATTCCTTCCGCAGCATTCATTCCTTTAATATCTTCAGGGGAAGTTTCGATTCTAACCAAAATTACTTTTTCGCCTTTAGAAGCCATTTCTTCTGCATCTTGTGCGCTTAATGCAATTTTTCCGGACGCTGCACCCGGACCTGCATTCAATCCTTTAGCCAAAAGTTTTCCGTCATCAATAGATTTTCGTTTTTGGTCTAGATCAAATATTGGGCGCAAAAGTTGATTTAATTGATTTGGTTCTATACGGTTTATTGCTTCTTCCTTTTCAATTAACTTTTCTTTAACCATATCTACAGCCATTTTAACTGCAGCAAATCCCGTACGTTTACCAACACGGCATTGAAGCATCCATAACTTCCCTTGCTGAATTGTAAACTCTATATCCATCATATCTTTATAATGTTGTTCAAGCGTTTTTCTAATACCGTCAAGTTGTTTATATATTATTGGATCATCTTCTTTAAGTTTAGCTATGGGAAGCGGGGTTCTAATACCCGCGACAACATCTTCGCCCTGTGCATTAAAAAGATATTCGCCGTAAAAAATATTATCACCGGCAGCAGGATCGCGAGTAAAAGCAACGCCAGTACCAGAGTCTTCGCCCATATTGCCGAAAACCATTGATTGAACATTTACGGCAGTTCCCCAACTAGCAGGTATAGCATTAAGTTTCCGAT
>JAJXTM010000259.1 GCA_021783875.1 Bacteroidota bacterium | reverse complement strand
AAATTCCAATTATGTCCGTTCCATACAGCGGCATTATAATCGATGTAATCTTGTCCCGTTGAGTCTTTAATATAAATTTCTCCTACAGCATAAATAAGAGTATCATTTATTATTGCAGCATCATAAAGAACACTTGAGTTACCGTCTCCGAGAATAAACGTTTGCCATGCATAATTGTGACTCGTAGTATCTGCCCCGTTATTAACAGGAGGCGATACCGGATTCTTCTTGCAGTTAATCCCTGTTAATAAAACAAATAACGTTATCGCTGCAAATACATTTTTTAACAATAAGTTTTTCATCATTTTATTCCGAATCACTATTGTAGGTTAAAGTGTTTAGTTTACGATTTTTCAATGTAGTATTCCGAGTTAAAATTATTATTGTAGTAAGCTTTATTATATTTCATAGCAGAAGATGTGTATAATTGAAGTTAAGGCTGGAAAAATGTACGGCAATATAACCTTCATTAATTAACCATACTTCTTCCAATTTTGAATAAGTGGGATCATTCTCCACTATTAGTATTGTCCGCTTTTCCATTTCAATATCCTAATTTTTTATTTTGAATTACAATTAACCTTTGGGGATGCTGAAGGATAAAACAAAGTTGCTGTTATTCAAAATTATCATTGCTTCATATAAAATAATAAAAAATAACGATAGTTAATTCAGAACAAAAAATATTTTAAAATTGAATGTTGAGCAGCGAAAAAAAATAATTTAAAATTTTATTGTTTTGAATTAAATAAATTTAAATTATATTTTCAAAACAAATAATAAAAATTAAAAAGAACGCAAAAGAGGAATCCTGGCATACACATCAAAATGAATATATCAAAAATATATTCTCAATTAATTTAGTTCCTAACAAAAAGTAATAAATAAGTCATTTAGATAATAATTAATATTTTTCAGCTATTCCCAGCTACCGGGGTTATATGTTATTAATATTAATTATAGTTATAGCAGTTTTTGATTTATAAATCATGGTGCATAACGGGTAACTAGTAACTAAACAAACATATAAGTAAATGTTAGAAGAAAGGATAGGGTAACTAAATGAAAGTATTAAGCGAGCGACAGAAGAATTTCTGTTATGAATATCTGAAGGATTTTAATGCTAATCAGGCAGCTATTCGGGCAGGCTATTCTAAAAAAATTGATAATCATAATGCTCACCTACTTTTGCAAAATCCGAAGATTATTGAATTTCTTGGATCTTTGAAAAAGGAGCATATTGAGAAGGCGCATTTGACAATAGAAAAGGTTGTTAATGAATTAGAGTCTATTGCATTTGCTTCTGCCGATGATAGCAGGATTAAACCTGAAAATAAGATCAAAGCACTTGAATTGCTCGGCAGATATCTGGGGATTTTTAACGATAGGGATAGAGCTCCAGAGAACTCGGATATTAAGTTGCGGATTTTCATTGTCGATAAGGTGGGAAACAGTTCCCGGGAATTAATAAATCCCAATCTGCTTAACCTGCCTCCGGCTAGTGATAATTAAACGGGTATAGTAACCTATTTAGGGACAGTTGCGGGAAACTCATGGTTTTTATTCTTTACCTTTTTACTGTCCCTAATGGGACTGATTATTTTTTTTAACTTATTTCAGAAATTGAATATGAAAAACAACAGCAACAACAAAAACGACTCCCGTATATTAGATATGGAGTTTCATGTGAATCAGGAAAAAATATTTTTTGGCAGTAATTGCAGATATAGGATTATTGCTAAAGGTCGCAGGTTCGGACTTACCCGCGGGTTTGCAAATTTTGCTATAGCTAATGCTATTAACAAAGTCTCTCCTATCCTTTGGGTCGATACTATTTACGGCAATATTGAAAGATATTATGAACGGTATTTCCTACCTGCTTTGAAGAAGCTTGGAAAAAGTAATTATTATTATTCTCATCGAAATAATCAGTTATATATTAACGGCAGAATTATAGATTTTAGAAGCGCCGATAAACCTGAAAACATTGAGGGTTTTGGATATAAAATTATTTTTATTAATGAGGCGGGAATAGTATTAAAGAACCGGAGGATTTGGACTGAATCTATTCTGCCGATGACAATTGATTATAAGGCTACAGTTTTAATCGGCGGCACTCCAAAGGGTAAGTATATAAAAGGAAATGAACGCCATTTGTTTTATGATCTTTATCTCAAAGCAAGTCAGGCAGGTGAGTTGAGAGAAAAGAACAAAGAAAATCATTTAAATGGTGAAATCACAGATAGCAATCGTGAGTGGGAGAGTTTTAATTTTTCTTCTTATGATAACAAAATGCTTGACCCGGAAGAAATAAAGGAAGTGGAAAACGAAATTCCATTATATCTGCGTGAGCAGGAAATTTATGGGAGGTTTGTTGAGCAGAATCAAGTCGGAATCATCAAGCGTGAGTGGTGGAAGTTTTACGATGAAAGCCAGTTCCAATATGAAAAGGCAAATAGTCCTTATAGAATTATTCAGTCCTGGGATACTGCATTTAAAGCTAAAGAGGAAAATGATTATTCTGTTTGTACAACGTGGTTCATTACTAAAAATGGATTTTATCTCATGGATTTATATCGCGGGCATTTAGAGTTCCCGGAGCTTAAAAGAATGGCTGAAGAGCTTTACATTAAATTTAGGGTTCATGAGGTTTTAATTGAGGATAAGGCAAGCGGGCAGAGTTTAATACAGGAGCTTGAACGTGAGACTAGAATTCCTGTGAAAAAAGTTAAAGTTGACCGGGATAAGACTGCCCGACTTAACTCAATCACTCCTTTACTTGAATCCGGAAGAATAAAGCTTCCGGAGAAATATGAATTCAATGATTTAATTATAAACGAGTTTGAGGAATTCCCTAACGGAGAATTTGATGATATTATTGATTCCGTTACCCAGGCTATAAATGAGAATAAGGGGAGCGATAAAGTTAACTATAAGATTATTACTGCAAATATTGCTGACGTAATTGAGGGGAGAACAATTTTTAATTCTAGAATCCCTAGAAGGATTGATTGGAGGGGGGGAAAGGGTAAGATACTGTAAAGGTTATAGTAATGTCTCACTTCCCTTTTCGTTTATAAAAGAAAATTTCTATTTATAATGTCTAAGGAACTCTATTCTGTCTTGCAGCTGATTTACAGGAGTTAATAATTTATTTTTATCATATATTGCGTCTTGACGACTGCTAAAAGCTAGTTCATAATCTTTACTCATAACAATAGCTTCTTCGGGACAGACTTCTTCGCATAATCCGCAGAAAATACATCGGAGCATATTTATTTCAAATTTAACGGGATATCTTTCTTTCTCACTTTCGGTTTCGGCAGCTTGAACTTCAATAGCCAAAGGCGGGCAAACACGAGAGCACAATCCGCATGCTACACATCTTTCAACACCGTTATTTTCCATAACTAATACTGGTCTGCCCCGGTAAGATCCCGATGGAATAAATTTCTCTTCGGGGTATTGCATTGTATACTTCGGTCTGATCATATTTTTAAAAGTCAATGCTAAGCCTTTGGCAATTTCAGGAATGTATATTTTTTCCCAAAAAGTAAAATCTTTTTTTCTTCTTTTAACCGGCATTATTTCTCCGAAATATATATTTCGTATTTTAAGTTAAATTATATCTTGAAAATCATAATTAAAGCGGCAACCCAAATAATATTTATAAGAGAGAGAGGGAACATTACCTTCCAACCTAAGTTCATTAGCTGATCGTACCTGAATCTCGGAATGCTCCATCTAACCCAAATAAAGAAGAATAATAAGACAGCTACTTTAACAGCAAAGGAAGCGACGGAAACAGCAGCATACCATCCGGCAGATAAGCCGAAATGATTGAGATATGGGAATTGCCATCCACCCAAATAAAGAGTAACGATTAGAGCGCTTGCAATAAACATATTTGCATATTCAGCAAGAAAAAATCCTGCAAATTTCATACTGCTATATTCAGTATGATATCCGCCCACTAGCTCAGGTTCAGCTTCGGGCAAATCAAAAGGAAGCCGATTAGTTTCTGCAAAAGATGAAACAAGAAATGTAATAAACCCAATCGGTTGAAGCACGGCATTCCACATCCATCCGGATTGAGCTTGCACTATAGCTACGGGTCGCAGTGATTGTGAAAGTAATAAGACTCCGCCGACAGAAAAGCCCATTGAAATTTCGTAAGAA
>JAJXTM010000258.1 GCA_021783875.1 Bacteroidota bacterium | reverse complement strand
AAGATCCGAAGCCCGATGTACTTTTTGACGGGTTTGGCGACAGTTCGATTAATTTTAGTCTGAGAATTTGGACAAGCAGTTATATAACCACACCTGGAGACCTGAAAAGCAATATTTATTTTGAGATATTAAAAAAATTCAGAGAAAACAAAATCGAAATACCTTTCCCGCAGAGAGATTTGCATTTTACGAATAAGGAATTGCAGGTAAGCCAGGCAAAAAATGGAATAGATTAGCCACCGGGTAAACGAACGTATATATATTCGAAATTGTTTATAGTTTTCGAATCATTAAATAATATGATTGCAACTGTAATAATAATAAGCGGGTTTTTCAATTTCACAAAGAGTTTGTTAGAAGTAGCAATTTACAAATTATCCATTTTATAAAATTTTACATTAAGTTTGCAGAACTACCTATCTCTTTAATGCCCCCAGCTTTTGCAGTTCAAATATAAATTGAGTAATACTGTTGTGGTTCAATATTCCAATACAATTGCCATTTTCAATAACAGGCACCACACTTACGTCATTCTCGTTTATGGACATTAATGCTTCTAACAATGGTTCAGTAGAATTTATTTTATTAATATCTTGTAAGGGGTGTAATGCTTCAAGGGAAAAGTTACAATTCATAAAAAATAATATAGATAAAAAGTTTTCATAATTTAAGCTGCTTGATTTATAGAGTTCCAATAATCTGCTCTTTTTATTTCTGCTTTTTCTAGTTTTAATTCTCTTTCAAGTAATTTTTCCTTATTCTTTCCCAGGAGATAATCTTCCGGTGTAAGATAATTCAGAGAAGCATGAAGTCTTTTTGTGTTATAGAAATTTATATAATCTTCGATATAAATCTTAAAGTCATCAAAGTTAACAGGTGATTTTATTCTTAAACATTCTTCACTAATAGTCCTATGATAACGTTCTATTTTACCGTTAGCCTGTGGATAATTTATAGATGTTCTAATGTGAGTAAACTCAGCCCCTTTTATAAAGAGCTTAAATTCTTTTGATATAAATTGAGCGCCGTTATCAGAGATAACTCTTGGCCTGACTTCAGGATATTTGTCTTTTGCTTTCTGTATAGTAAGCTGAATATCATGTTCATTCATAGTATGCCTTACTTCATGATGAAGTACATAACGGGAGTAGCCATCAAGCACAGAGATCAAAAATAAAAAGGTTCCGTTAAAGTTTAGATATTTTATATCCGTGTGCCAGTGCCTATGCGGACTATCCGGCTGCTTAAATCCGGTTCCTTTTAGGTTCGTCTTATTTGTGTTCCACTTGTTTAGCAGCTCAGCCTTCTTTAGAATACGATAAACACTGGATGGATGAACTGCCGCTATATTTAAGTCCAGCATTTTATAGGCAACTCTACGGTAACCGTCTCTAAGAAAATAATCACTTTCAGTATAATGACATTTTGCAAATTCTTCAATTGCCTTTATCTCATCCGGGGTCAGCCAGTGAGTCTTTGGTAGCTTTCCGTTATGACGGTTAACTGTACCGGCTCTTTTGACCCATTTGTAATATTTTACTTTGCATAGTCCGATATATGATAGCATTCTGTTAACCGGAATTCCGCTTTTATCTGAAAGCCAATTTACATATTTCACTACAGAATCTCTTATCTCTGGCTCTACCCACATTTTACTTAATTCTCCCCATTCAGCTTTTTTTTTAACCGGAGGTTATCTTCCACTATTTCACTGATCAAGGAATCTTTATCCTTTAGTTTTTCTTCCAGACGGCTAAGTTTTACTTCATCTGTTTTACTGCTTTGCTTCTTTGAAAATGTATCGAGAGCTCCAGTAAATAACTCTTTCTTCCAGAGATAAAACAAATTCGGATGGATATTATGATGCTCGCATATTTTACCAACCGGAACCTGATTCTCCAGATGCTCTCTTAGTACCTGAACTTTGAATTCTGCTGTGAACTTTCTTTTTTCTGTTTTCATTCCTTTACTCCTGAAGTTTGTTATACATAATTTATTCCTTCAAAAGTAACTTTCCAACTTAAGCATTATACTTGCTCCCAAATAGAATAATCCATCTGATCCGTCTCATTATTTATCAGTAAACTTATATTTATAATTTAAAAGCCCCCTATTATAGACCTAATTATACGACTTACAAATATGAATAATTATCCTAATCTAAATCATACCAATGGTTAGATGAATATAATAACTTTTGTTTAAGGAGCTTTATGCATGGGAATACATTATTTTTCATTTTCCCATCATTTTCATGTTTTATTAAATTTCCTAATTTACTTTGACAATTATAAAAAACATTATAGGACTTATTTAATAAGAGTATAAAATTTTTTGCTTCATTAACATTTTTTGAAGTATCGTTAGCTAAATAATAAGAATAGGACTCATTCAATGATAATTTTAAATTTCCCTCCTTACCAATTATCGGTTTAATTATTATTCTATATTTTTCTTCTTCTTTGATACCTTTCAGTTTATCATAAGTCTCGTTATAAGTTATCGAAATTTTATAGTGTCTTTCCGTAATTAAGCTTAGACTTTCTATTAGCCTATTATTTATAACAGTAAATAAAACTGTCTTTATTATTCTCAAATTAGAACCTCCACGCTCAAAGACATTTATTTCTAAAAAATTTGGAGATAATAAAGTAATATTTTGAAGTCCCAAAATATTTTCAATTTTTAAGCTATCTATCTTATCGCCTTTATTCCAAAGAAAAATTTTAAGCATATTATTTAACAATTCCTCCCTCATGGTAATTTGAAATTGGGTATTGTTATTTAACGACTTTACTGAAAATAATGTAGTCTGTGCAAAAGATAAATTACAAAAAGCAATTATTAAAATTAGCAGCTTCATTACGGCCAAATATTAGTATAAAATTTGGGATTACTTAGTGGATCAGAGTTATATTTAAAGAATGTTGTTTGTCCATATGAAGCAGTAATACTATAAACACCTTTTTTATATTCGTTCCAATTCCATCCTGTTTGGGGATCAGATGCATTCCAAAAATAAGCACCATTAGAATTATCAATGCTATTAGCACTTAAAGTACTCAAAGCTGACAAAATTCTTGAATTATATGGACTATTAAAAGCAGCACTAAATGTAAGAGACATCAGCGTTGAATATATTCCTCCTTTAACCTCTTTAGAATCAAAATCCGTCCCAGAGTCAATATTTCTAGAAAAACCACCTTTCATTTCCGTACCTGTGTATTTCATCCTATTTAGTAATACATTTGCTATACCCTTTGATTCTTTCACATTATTTGTGCTTTCACCAGCAACTATAGAATAAAACTCTTTTAGAAAATTCATATCAATTTGGTTATAGACTGGGAGACCTTTGTTGTCTTTACCAGTTTCTAAAAAGACTCTATCTGGATCTTTTGTTTTTACATGATTTACTAAGTTCCCGTTTGAATCGAAATAATAATCATCAACAAAAGCTCCATTAGGGTCAACATTTCTTTCCGGATTATCCATTACATAATTATAACTGCTCCACCCAGGATATTTATCAGCTAACGGATCCACTTGCAACCACTGCCCGCGAAATGAGTCATAATACCTCCTACCGAAATAATATAGACCATCTGGTGCATCTAACTCTTTTCCGGTAAACTTATACCTCTGATCTGCGCTAGAGGTATAGCTCCTTCCCGTCATCTGCATACCATAAGGATAGTAATCATCCCATCCTACAGGATTTCCGTTTGCGTCTACTGTCATCCTAATACTACCCAAATGATCTTTCAGATAATAATACCTCATTGGACTTCCGCTTTTTTCCCCCTACGGTCTTATATTGTATCCAATATATCTTGTTTTTTATTTTACGATATTCCATTTCCATCTATAGCATTACAGGACATTTAATCATGCTTTCCCAAAAAACATCGCTAATGTAATGCTTCAAGGGAAAAGTTACAATTCATAAAAAATAATATAGATAAAAAGTTTTCATAATTTAAGCTGCTTGATTTATAGAGTTCAAATAATCTGCTCTTTTTATTTCTGCTTTTTCTAGTTTTAATTCTCTTTCAAGTAATTTTTCCTTATTCTTTCCCAGTAGATAATCTTCCGGTGTAAGATAATTCAGAGAAGCATGAAGTCTTTTTGTGTTATAGAAATTTATATAATCTTCGATATAAATCTTAAAGTCATCAAAG
>JAJXTM010000257.1 GCA_021783875.1 Bacteroidota bacterium | reverse complement strand
TTTTAATTGCTTATATTTTTTTGTAGCAGTACTTTGACATCAGATTCAACATCATCGAGCTCTCCACTAGTAATTAAGATTTGTAAATCGAGTTCTTTGATTTTATTATTGATAGATTCCCTATCAATAGAGCCAAGAGTTTGATGTTTACTTTTACCGTTCTCACCTCCAAGTTCAAAAGGGACAATAGCTCCCAGTGGCAGGATGCAATTGCTTTCGGCATTCTCTTAATCTTCCTACTATTTAAACCCGAAGGCTTCTACAGTAGGAAACTCAGAAAAGTGGAAGTGTAAGCTGGGGTCTGAAACTAGAAACCAGAGACTAGGAACAAGTTACCAGAAGCCAGAGACCTAAACGTATGAAGATTTTAATAAAACAAGCACAAATGATGTATCATATTGTTTTCGTGAGATAGAAACTCACATTTCCTATGTATAATATAAATTGTACTGGTTTATATCATTTCCCATAGTTATATTGTGAGCTATAAAGTCACATATTAAATATGAACAAGCATATATCGTATAGATCATCAGAGTTATTAAATACTCTACTAAAGAGTGAAAAGTTGTTTTTTACTCTTGCCGAAGCAATGAAGATTTTAAAAAACAGTAGCCCGGATGCAGTCCGTAGATTATTGAGCGATATGTCAAAGCGCGGCTTATTGCTAAGGATTAAGGACGGCGTGTATAATATCATTCCTTATGAGAAAGACTCTGCGGATTATTTACCTAACTGGCATCTTACAGCTGAGGCATTTGTGCACCCGGCTAAATATTATATAGGGTTTTACAGCGCTTTGGATATCTACGGTTTAATTACCCAGCCCTCTTTAACCGAACAAATTGTAACCGAAAGGCAATTTGTCCCAAAATATAGAATACTGAAGAATGTAAAATTCGAGTTTATAACTATGGGTAAACGTTTCTTTGGTTACAATAAAACATGGATCGACGATTTTAATAAAGTATATTGCAGCGATCTGGAAAAAACAATTTTAGATTGCTTGTATATGCCAGGCAGTGCCAATGGAATTACTGAAATCATTAAAGCTATTTCCGGCAGCATAAATAAATTAAACCCTGAAAAACTTTTATCTTATCTGGATAAATTTAATTCACAAGCCGTTTATAAGAGATTAGGTTTTATTCTTCAAAATTTGGGCAGATTAAAAGAGTTAAGAGAAAAAATAAGTAGCCGTATTGGTACTTCATATTCTCTTCTGGATCCTTCACTGCCTTCACAAGGTAAGTACAATTCACAATGGAAAATAATAGATAATATTGAAATAGAATCTGCATTAAAATCTATATTAACTTAATTATGATAAAGCCCGGCGAAATACAGCAAATTGCAAACAAACTTGGTGTTCGCGATACTCAAATAGAAAAGGACTACATTATCGGTTGGATATTAAAAGGAATATCAAATACTAAATATTTGAATGAACGCCTTGCATTCAAGGGAGGTACGGCGTTAAGAAAAATGTATTTTCATGATTACCGTTTATCCGAGGATATGGATTTTACAAATTTTGGCGGCAGCTTTAGTACGGAAGAAATAAAAAGTCATTTTAATGAGCTAATTGCATGGCTTAAAGACGAAGCCAGAATTATTCTGAGTATTCAGGATGAAACAGTACATCAAACCGGGAACTACAGTTACTATTTGGGTTATATCGGTCCTCTTGGCGGAACAGGCGCAAACAAAAACATTAAAGTAGATATCGCCAATGATGAATTGTTATGCAATGATCCGGTTGAGAAGAATGTCTACAACGAATATTCAGATCTAAGTGAAGATTTTTCAGTGAAATGTTATTCTCTTGGCGAAATCATTTCTGAAAAAATGAGATCATTAATACAGAGAACTATGCCTCGCGATATTTACGATATCTGGTATTTATTCGAAATTGGAAATGAAAACATAGAAGATTATATCTATGATTTCAGAAGAAAGATGGAATTTAAAAAATTAGATCCGGCTGATCTGGTAAATTCTGTACAAAACAAAATGGATAGATTTAAACGTCAGTGGAATGAGCATTTAATTAATCAAATAAAAGATATTCCGGATTTTGATGATGTTTGGCGTCGCCTCGGCAAGCATTGGAAAAGATTTGAGTCTTCTTTTTAAATTATTAATTGCCCGTCATCATTGCCCCGTCATTTATGCCGGCTTTAGCCGCATTTATAATCTGAAACCAATGGACTGTGTTTATGTTGATTAAAAAAATTATATTTACAACTGGGAACCTGTATCCGGCATCGAGTATCAATTATCCGGTATCCGGCTTGCCTCGGCTAAGCGAAGCGGAGACGGGTATCCAGTTTGCGGCAACTCTGAAAAATGGAGATTTAATCACACAGATTTAATTTTCTCCCCTTCTCTTTTTAAGAGAAGGGGTCGGGGGTTGAGTTCATGGACTACTTCCTCCACATATTAATCCTAATCGGCATCTACACAATCAATATTCAAAATTCATCAAATTATTTTAACGCGTATTTATTCCCCCAGAAATATGAAAGTTTATCGGTTAGCCTGGAAATAATTCCTAAAACGAACTTAAATAAATTCATCTGTCAATGTCCACGAAAATCATCCATAAAAATGAAAAAATGTCAAGCAAAACCTACCAGGCCAGGGCCATAAAAGTCTGCCACTCAAACTGACAAAAATTATTCAAGAAATAAGACATATTATTTCTTAAATCGTACAATATTTCTAACTGCTGCCTCCATTCTCTCCCGGGCAACAGGATTAGCAGTATGAATATGTATAACTGGAGGAATAAAATTATTTTCATAAACCGCTTTCTCCAGCCAATTAATAACATCATAGCCTGAGCCATTTTCTTCTTCCCCAAGATCATGATCAAGACTGATTTCTTCGACATCATGTGTCATTAATAATTCAATTGCTTCACGTGCGTTTTTTACAAGTACCCAGCCCTCCGGCGGTGTTCGCATATCATCTAAATAAACTTTAATCATAATAATTTAGATTCATCTATTATTTTAATAAAGATGCATAAAAAGCCCGATAAGGTCGAGATAACAGATATAGAACTGTTCTTGAGCATTGCAAAGCCAAATATGCTGACGGTAATACCTGAGACAGTAAAACCAGACTTAAATAAAATAAAAGCCTTCGTTAAAATAAAGTCGGTTCCCTTGGGAGTTACGGTAACCGAAGGCAAGGAAGAATTCACCTATAAACTGAAAGGACAAAACGATGCCGGAGAGGAAGAAACTGGAGCTAGAGCTGAACAAACCAGTCAGCTTAGAGCTGCTATATGATGAACCTATGGTGGGGCAAAGCAGATATGGAGATTATTACCTGTATGCTGTAAGCAATGGCAGTGATACGGAATATTCATTCTTTGCTCCTGAGGAGGTACATGAAAGAATAAAGGGGATGCATAAAGGCGACCGGTTTGAGATTACCAAAACAGCCGGGCAAAAGGGATCAAAGATTATGACGAGGCATGAAATAAAAGCTATTGCAGAGCCTTCACAACAAACAAAACAGATCAGTCCAAAAGAATCACAAGCCGATAACTTCTATGATATTATGCTTTTCTCTTGCAAGGATGCTATAAAGATTCAAACAGAGCTTGGAGGTATGATGGATGCTAAGTCGCTAGCGGTAACTTTATTTATTGCAAGAAGCAAAATAAACGGCAATGGAATTAATTAACGAAGGAGGTAGAATCATAATGATAGATTCAGTTGAAAGGAGATTAAATAAATATCTTTTCCCGGTTGAGGAGCGTAAAGTTTATTTTGATAATTCCGGAAGAGAGCCTAAAGCAACAAAAGAATATAAAGCAATTGTAAGACCGGATAAAAACAAACTAATTTCTGTAATGCAGGACAGCTATAAACTGATTCCTAACCGGGAAGTAATAATGCCACTGCTTGAGCAGCTGAATGAACTTGACACAAAATGGCACTTCGATAACTCGCATAGCTTTGTTGATTCCAAAAGAATGAGGCTGCAGGTTACATTCCCTGATTTGACATTAAATGACGGACGAAGTGATATCGCGCTCTCCTTATTCGTTCATAATAGCTATGATGGAAGTGAAGGAGTTAGAATGTACTGGGGAGCCATCAGGGCAATCTGCTCAAACGGAATGGTATTCGGTGAAGTGCTTGCAAAGTTCTACTCAAAGCACACA
>JAJXTM010000256.1 GCA_021783875.1 Bacteroidota bacterium | reverse complement strand
TATTATTATGTGCTAATTGTTTTGCATTTTTTTTTTAATGAACTTTGTAATGGAATTTTGCTGCAGCTAATCAAAAAGTTGCCTTATTAATTAATATAATAAAAGAATAAAATATGAAAACCATAATTGAACCATTCAAAATAAAATCAGTGGAACCCATTCACTTTACTACAAGGGAACAAAGGATAGAAATTCTAAAACAAGCAGGTTATAATCCATTTATGATTCACGCGGATGATGTATTAATAGATTTATTAACTGATAGCGGAACCTCTGCTATGAGTTCAAAACAATGGGCTGGTATTATGGATGGTGATGAATCTTATGCAGGGTCTAAAAGTTTTTACAGATTCGAAGAGGCTGTAAAAAAAATTACTGGAATGAAATTTATAATTCCGACTCACCAGGGAAGAGCAGCAGAAAAAATCCTATTTACTATAACCGGAGGAAAAGGGAAGTATTTTCCGAATAATACTCATTTTGATACTACTCGGGCTAATGTCGAATTTACCGGTGCTGAAGCAATTGATCTGTTGGTTGAAGTAGGAAAACATCCTGAAATCCGGGCTGATTTTAAGGGGAACATGGATATTGCAGAATTACGTAAATTCATCATTAAGACCGGGAAAGAAAATATCCCCTTGTGTATGATTACTGTTACTAACAATTCAGGCGGCGGACAACCTGTTTCGATGCAAAATATAAAAGAAACAAAAAGTGTTTGTGATGAATACAATATTCCTCTTTTTATAGATGCCTGCAGATTTGCTGAAAATGCTTATTTTATAAAAATGCGTGAACCGGGATATGAGAATAAAACAGTTCTTGCTATTGCACAGGAAATGTTCTCCTATGCTGACGGAGTTACTATGAGCGCAAAGAAAGATGCTTTGGTAAATATCGGGGGATTCCTCGCTTTAAATAACGAAGAATTAGCAATGAAATGTAGAAACCTGCTTATAGTGACTGAAGGCTTCTCTACTTATGGAGGTTTAGCAGGTCGTGACCTTGAAGCTGTCGCACAGGGTCTGGAAGAAATAGTTGACGAGCATTATCTTCAATATAGAATTAGAAGCATTGAGTACCTGGGAGAAAAATTAGTTGCTGCCGGTGTACCAATTATTGAACCTCCCGGAGGACACGCAATCTATATCGATGCTAAACGATTTGCCCCTCAAATTCCTCAGGAACAATTTCCGGGTCAGTCAATTGTCTCAGCTCTTTTTATTGAAGGCGGAATCCGGGGCGTGGAAATAGGAAGCTTAATGTTCGGAAAATATGATTCCTATGGAAAGCTAATTCCACCTCCTATGGAATTAGTCAGACTTGCTGTTCCTAGAAGAGTTTATACACAAAGTCATATCGATTTTGTCTTAGAAATTATTATAGAGGTATTCAAAAAGAGAAGCACTCTTAAAGGATATAAAATTGTTTATGAAGCGCCGATGCTTCGTCATTTTACCGCAAGGTTTGAAGAGATAGGATAGTAATTATGAAAATCAAACGGGAATATTCTTTCTCTAATCATAGACAAATCTGGAGGTTGCTTCCTACTGACTCCGGAAAGATTGTTATTGAAGAAAGGAATGTGGAAACCAAAGAAGTTTTCTTTAATTGCTTGGATTCAAAAACTGGTAAAAAAATATTTTCATCTTTCCAGCTTGAAGAAAAATTCTGGGTGGGGATTGAAACTATTTATAAAGATATTTTGTATTTCCATAAATATATGAAACCTGATATGCCGCATCATAAAGGCATTATTGCCTATGATGCAATTACCAATGAAATTTTATGGGAAAATAATGATGCTGTTTTCCTTTTTATTTTAAATAATAAAATTTATTGTTTCCGGGAACTTTTTGAAGTAAGAGAATTCTATAGTATTGACTACAGAAATGGCAGATATCTAGATGAATTTAAGGAAAATGCTGCAGAAATAAATATTTTGAGAGAAGAATCTTTACAGAAAAATAATTTTGAAGGGTATTATTTTACGGAATATTATAACCCGGAAAATGAAGTTAACCAATCTTTAAAAATTATTATTAATAATTTATTTGATAATCACAAGATTACAGGAAGAGTAGAATTTATAAAGTTAAATGATCTTCTTCTTCTAAGTTATCATGAAATTGTTGAAAGTAATAAATATAATAATATTTTTTTAGCAGTTGATATTGCTGATAAAAAGATTATTTTTGAAGAGAAGCTTAATACAAATGTTCGCGCAATAGTTCCGGATTCTTTTTTTGTAAAAGATGATTTAATCTTTTTATTGAAAGAAAAAGAAAAACTTCTTGTTTGTTCTCTCAAATTATAATTATGAAAGAATAAAAAATGGAATTGTCGGAAAAAGAAAAGGGCGTTTTAATCCTTGCTGCCCGAGATTCAATTCATTCAATTTTTGGCGGTCAAGTTCCTCCGATTATTGACTTCCATTACCTGCCTAATTTAGCTGAAATAGGTCCCGGAGCATTTGTTACACTAACAATTCACAATCGACTGAGAGGCTGCATTGGATATATTTCTTCAAACAAAAATCTCTTTGAAACAGTTTGTGATGCTGCTATTCAAGCTGCAACTGACGATCCCCGATTTAAACCTCTGACCGAAGATGAGTTTTCGCAAACAAGTATTGAAATTTCAATTTTATCTAAATTGAATCCAATTTCAAATTACGACGAAATTCAACTTGGGGTGCATGGCTTGGTGCTTGATTCGGGATTTAACCGCGGTCTTCTCTTACCTCAGGTTGCAACAGAAAATCATTTTAATCTTTCGCAATTCCTAACTGCTATATGCGATAAAGCCGGTATTGATTCTCTTGCCTGGACAAAAAGGAAACTCAATATTAAAACTTTTACAGCTATAGTCTTTGCTGAAACTGGTGATCGAAAAAAAACTTATGAGCAAAATTAGAAAACCTGCTGTTGCCGGTTTATTTTATCCGGCTGATCCCGGAGAATTAGCTAGTGAAATTGATCTTCTCCTCGGCGTTTCCACTCCTGCACAGATTCCGGTAAAATTATCCGGAGTGATTTTACCGCATGCCGGATATATTTACTCTGGACGAACTGCCGCTTTTGGATTCAATGTTCTAAAAAACAAAAGTATTAAAAATGTTATAATTGTTTCACCAAGCCATCATGAATACTTTAACGGAATATCAATTTATGATGGCGATGCTTACGAGACACCACTTGGTGTTGTTGAAGTGAATGACAATATTGCGAATAAATTGACAAAGGATAGTAAATTTATTTTCCGGAGCACGAACGGGCATCGGCAGGAACATGCAATTGAAGTTCAAATACCATTCTTGCAAAGGATATTATCTGACTTCAAAATTATACCAGTTGTAATGGGCGATCAAGCTAATGTTTATATTTCTGAGCTATCGGAAAAACTTGCCGATGCTCTAGATGATAATACTATTATAATTGCGAGCTCGGATCTTTCACATTATCATTCAAAAGAAGAGGCTGGACGCTTTGATTCAATTGTTGAGGAAAGAATATCTAAGTTTGATTTTCATAGTCTTTCTATTGATATCAAAAATAATTCGTGTGAGGCTTGCGGCGCGGGACCAATAATTTCTATGATGAAGGCTGCCTGGATTAAAGGAATTAATAAATCTATAATTTTAAACCGCAGCGATTCGGGTGATACTTCAGGCGATAATTCTCATGTAGTCGGATACCTTTCAGCCGCTATATATAGCGAATAAAAATGATTAAAAATAATAGAATTGCTATAATCGGTGCCGGCAAAGTCGCTTTTTCATTGACTGATAGTTTAATTAAATCTGGTTTTAATATAACCTCTATAATCAGTAAAAATATCTTATCTGCGAAAAAACTTGCTTTAAAATATAAAATAAAAATATTTTCGAACAGACTGCAAGACATACCCTTAGACACAAATATTTTTTTTATTGTTGTTCCCGATGAGCAAATAAAAGTTATTGACAGAAAGATTGCTAAGCTAAAATATAATTTTCATGAATCTTTATTTGTCCATTTTTCCGGTTCTTTAAATAGCTCAGTTTTGAGTCAAATCACGGGCAAAAATGGGAAAGCAGCATCCTTTCACATAATGCAAACTTTTCCTTCAAGAACAAGTATTCCGATAGCAGGTAGTTTTGCTGCAGTTGAATCAGATAACAAAAGCTCAAGGAAAACATTATTTTT
>JAJXTM010000255.1 GCA_021783875.1 Bacteroidota bacterium | reverse complement strand
TTGAATAATGATGAAAAGTTTATCCTCAGAATTCTTTGTATTATTATCAAATAACACTCTTACTTTTTTCAATAAATCAAGAATTTGTAATGCAATAATGCTTTCCCAACTTTTAACTTGTCCTTTTCACCGGAATGCAATTTTATCATCTTTTTCTTATTTTGGTAATATAAAATGGAATTAATACTACTATATATATAAATAAGGAAATTATTATGACAGCCAATTTTGATATGATAAAAAAAGTTTACTCTGAATATTCGGATAAACTTAATGATATTAGAAAAATTATTAATCGCCCACTTACCTATGCGGAGAAAATCTTATATACTCATCTTTGGGAAAAAACGCAAAAAGAATTTATCGGCGGAAAAGATTATGCTGATCTTGCCCCGGATAGAGTGGCAATGCAGGATGCTACTGCTCAAATGGCTCTTCTCCAATTTATGTCTGCCGGACGAAAGACTACAGCAGTTCCTTCTACTGTACATTGCGATCACTTAATTCAAGCACAAGTAGGCGCTGTTGATGATTTGCAAAGAGCTAATTCGGAAAATAAGGAAGTTTATGATTTCCTTGAAAGCATTTCTCAAAAATTTGGAATCGGTTTCTGGAAACCCGGAGCCGGGATTATTCATCAAGTAGTTCTCGAAAATTATGCTTTCCCCGGAGGAATGATGGTCGGAACGGATTCTCATACTCCTAATGCAGGAGGACTTGGAATGATTGCAATAGGTGTCGGAGGTGCAGATGCTGTTGATGTAATGGCTGGAATGCCTTGGGAGCTAAAATGGCCTAAACTTATAGGTATCAAATTAACTGGCAAACTAAACGGTTGGGTTTCTGCTAAAGATGTCATACTAAAAGTTGCTGGAATTCTTACTGTTAAAGGCGGAACAGGAGCTATTGTTGAATATTTTGGAGAAGGAGCATCTTCAATTTCTTGCACGGGTAAAGGAACTATATGCAATATGGGTGCCGAGATCGGAGCTACAACCTCTTTATTCCCGTATGATAATAAAATGTCTTCATACTTGAATAGCACAAATCGCAGTGACCTAGCTTCTTTAGCTGACTCCATAATTGATAACCTTAATGCTGATAAGGAAGTTCTTAAGAATCCTGAAAAATACTTTGATAGTGTTATTGAAATTAACTTAAATGAATTAGAACCTTACCTCAATGGCCCGTTTACTCCTGATAAAGCTTGGCCTATTTCTAAATTAAAAAATGCAGTTAAAGAAAATAATTATCCTGATAGTATTAAGGTTTCATTAATTGGAAGTTGTACAAATTCAAGTTATGAGGATATTGACCGCTCAGCAAGTATTGCCCGTCAGGCATTGGAAAAGGGTTTAAAGGCAAAATCCGGGTTTACTATCACTCCAGGATCAGAGCAGGTTCGTGCTACAATTGATAGAGACGGGCAACTGCAAATATTAAAAGATTTTGGCGGGGTAATTTTAGCAAATGCTTGCGGGCCTTGCATCGGTATGTGGAAAAGAATGGATATTTCTACAGGTGAAAAAAATACTATTGTTACTTCTTTTAACAGAAATTTTGCTAAGCGAAACGATGGTAACTCGGAAACTTTGGCTTTTGTTGCTAGCCCTGAAATAACGACCGCTCTTGCTATTGCTGGAAGTCTTTCATTTAATCCTCTGACAGATGAGTTAATAAATAATAAGGGACAAAAGGTTAAGCTTGACCCTCCGATAGGGGATGAACTTCCGGCTAAAGGATTTATAAAAGACGAGAAGGGATTTTTAGCTCCTGCTAAAGACGGTTCCAGGATAGAAGTAAAAGTTAATCCGCAAAGTGATAGATTGCAGATACTTAAACCTTTTGAACCATGGAGCGGGAATGATCTTCATGATTTGGCGGTCCTTCTCAAAGCAAAAGGTAAATGTACTACTGATCATATTTCAATGGCGGGTCCCTGGTTAAAGTATCGTGGGCATCTTGATAATATATCAAATAATATGTTTATTGGAGCCATAAATACCTTTACCGGAGATGCCGGGAAAGTTAAAAATGTTTTTACCAAAGAATATAAAGCTGTTCCCGAGGTAGCCCGTGAATATAAAAATAAAAGCATAGGCTGGGTTGTAATAGGAGATGAAAATTACGGCGAAGGCTCAAGTCGTGAGCATGCAGCAATGGAACCAAGGTTCCTCGGCGGGAAAGCAATTATTGTTAAAAGTTTTGCTAGGATACACGAAACAAATTTGAAAAAACAAGGAATGCTTCCGCTTACTTTTGCTGATCCGAATGACTATGAGAAGATTAAAGAAGATGATTTTGTTAGTATCATTGGTTTAAATGGTTTTGTCCCTGGTAAACAGTTGCACCTTTTAATAAAGCATTCAGATGGTTCTGAAGATTCTATATCACTTAACCATACTTTTAATGAAGCCCAAATTAAATGGTTCAAAGCCGGCAGCGCTCTTAACTTAATAGCTCAAACAAATAAATAAATATTTTTTTAATTAGATAAAATATTTTAGCGCCGCTTACTTGAATTAATATCTAAAGCGGCGTTATTTATTTTAATAAACAATATAAATGATTTTTCTTAATCCAGCATTATTATTTGGACTTTTAGCCGCATCGATTCCGGTTTTAATTCATCTTCTTAATTTACGCAAGTTAAAGCGTATTGACTTTAGCACTCTTACTTTTTTGAAAGAACTTCAAAAGAACAAAATTAGAAAAATTAAATTAAAACAATGGCTTCTCCTTGTGCTCCGGGTTTTAATTATCCTATTTTTAGTAACCGCTTTTGCACGACCTACCCTAAAGGGTGTAGCAATAGGTGGTACTACTTCTGCGGCAAAAACAACAGCTGTTTTTATTCTTGATAATACTGCAAGTATGTCTGTGGTCGATAATAAAGGCTCTTACCTTAATCAGGCTAAAGCAGTAATCAAAGAAATTTTGAGCCAGATGCAGCAAGGAGATGAATCAGCTCTAGTTTTAGTCGGAAATCCTAATAACAATGATATTAAAACAACAAGTAATTTGGCAGATTTCCAAAAACAAGTTGATGCAGTAAAAATTTCTGACGTAAGCGGATATTTAAATAACGCTATTATAAAGGCTGCTAAGATTTTATCAGGATCAAATAATTTCAACAAGGAGATATATGTACTTTCTGATTTTCAAGAAGGTCGCCTTGCAGAACAAAACTCTCTTTCAGATTTAAGCCAAATTCTAAATGATAAAGTTAGAATATATTCAATTCCCTTAGAAATTGATTCTCACAATTTTTCTAATAAAAAGATCTTTAATATTGGAATTGATAGTATTAAATTAAATACTCAATTATTTGATGACAATAAACCTCTTGACTTCAGTGTTACAATCACAAATTATTCTGCTGAACCCGCAAACAACCTGGTTGTATCTATTTTTATTGATGGGGAAAGAAGTTCTCAGCAAAGCGTTACAATCGGTCCGGGAGATTCAAAGATAATATCACTTCAAGCCCAAGCTAAACAATCAGGTTATATTAATGCCTATGCAGAAATTGAAGATGATGATATTCTCCAGGATAATCGGCGTTATATTAATTTTTTTATTCCTAAAAAAATACCGATAATAATATTTTCAGATGATCCACCCGATACCCGGTATGTTGACCTTGCTTTATCTGCTGCCGGGAGCGGACAGATAATAGACATTACAGAAAAAAATCTAACTCAATTAAATTCTACTAACCTGTCTCCCTATAGTTTAATAGTAATTATCGGATCTGAGAATGCTTCTTCTTTTACTAATTTAATTTCTTACATAACTAACGGCGGAAGTGTCCTTTTAATGCCAGGTTCAAAATCTACACTTCAGAATTTTCAAGAGATTACAAAAGCAATTTCTGTCCCATCACCTAAAAACTCAGTAGGGAAGATAAATGATATATCAAATCCTGTCTATTTTGATAAAGAAGATCTTGATCATCCATTATTTCAAGATATTTTTCAAGGGAATCAGGTTAAAAAAATTGAATCACCTCAAATTTATTTTCACTTTAATTTGACTACAGAAGGTAAAGGAGTAAACATAATATCTTTAATGGACGGCTCATCATTTTTAGGTGAATATCGACTTGGTAAAGGCGCTGTAATGCTTTTTAATACAGCGCCAATTTTAAGCTGGAGCAATTTCCCTTTAAAAAATCTATTTGCTCCTTTAATTACT
>JAJXTM010000254.1 GCA_021783875.1 Bacteroidota bacterium | reverse complement strand
AGTTATGCAAAATCTTTTGATGAAGCATTAAATGGTCTTTTTGCTAAAACTCCAGGTTTTCAGGAAATTACTCAAAAATCAACTAATGGAAATCCGGTAATTTCTTCCATACCCGATAAAATCAAAGAAGCAAATGATGCTTTTAATAACTATTTAAAATACAATGGAGATAAAAAATTTGACGAAGCTGCAAAAGAATTAGAAAAACTTCAGCAAGCGCTGCAAGACCTTTCTAATAAGGGAAACATTATTAAAAAATAATTATAAGGGAATAAGAATAATTAAATCAAAATAATATTTGGAGAGAAAATGAAAAGGGTAGTCATTACAAACGCAAAAAGAACAGCGATAGGTTCCTTCAACGGTGGGTTAAGCAGCTTTACGGCCCCACAATTAGGAAGCAAAGTAATAAGTGCTTTAATCGAAGAATCAAAAATTGACAAAAATTTGGTTGACGAAGTAATTATGGGAAATGTTTTAACCGGAGGTTTGGGGCAAGCTCCTGCAAGACAGGCTGCAATATTTGCCGGATTACCTAATAAGACAGAATGCTTGACAATAAATAAAATGTGCGGAAGCGGTTTAAAATCTGTCATGCTAGCTCATCAAGCAATAGCATGCGGTGATGCAGATATTATTATTGCAGGAGGTCAGGAGAGTATGACTAACGCTCCTTATATTTTGCAAAATGCAAGAAACGGTTATAGGCTTGGCAACGGATCCGTTTTAGATACAATTTTAATTGACGGTTTAGTTGATGCTTACGATAATATTCACATGGGGCTTTGCGCAGAATCATGCGCTAAAGATTTCCATTTTACTCGAAAAGAATTAGATGACTTTTCTATTCAATCTTATAAAAGGGCAATTGAAGCACAAAAAGAAAATAAATTTAAGGACGAGATCATAGAAGTCATTTATAAAGCAAAATCAGGAGATGTCGTATTTTCAAAAGATGAAGAACCCGGTAAAGTAAATTTTGAAAAAATACCAACTTTGAAACCTGCATTCGATAAAAATGGAATTGTCACTGCAGCAAATGCCTCTAGCATAAACGATGGAGCTGCGGCAGTTATTGTGATGTCAGAAGAAAAAGCGTTGGAATTAGGATTGACACCGTTAGTTGAAATAATTGCTCAAAGTTCATCTGCAAAAGCACCGGTCGAGTTTACAACTGCACCCGCAGATGCAATTAAAAAGGTTTTAACCAAAGCAAAGCTAAATATAAGTCAAATTGATATTTTTGAAATAAACGAAGCATTTGCTGTCGTATCATTAGCTGTCAATAAAATACTTGGATTATCCGAAGAAAAAGTTAATGTAAATGGCGGTGCAGTTGCTTTGGGGCATCCAATTGGAGCAAGCGGCGCAAGAATTTTAACTACTTTACTATATGAAATGAAAAGAAGGAACTCAGTATATGGACTTGCATCGCTTTGTATAGGCGGCGGTGAAGCATCTGCTTTGATTGTGAAACAATATATTAAATAAACAAATTTATCTTATGATCATTCTAAAGTTTTAGGCTCAAAGATTGTTTTTATCCGATTATTCAATTAATTTTAGCTTTATATTAAAATAAGGTTGTAAATAATTGGAAGAAAATATAAAACCGGAAAATGAACCTTTGGGCGATAGTAACCCTAACCCGAATACCGACTCGTCTCCAGAGAATAAGCCAGTTAATAAAGGTAATTATAGAAAACCTTATTATAATAGCTACAACAGGCGAAGAAAATATTACAATAATAGACAGAATCCTTCTCAATCTGCCCCACAAGATAAAGTATCATTTAAAAAAGTCTCAATTGTTGTTCCGCTTTTGAATGAAGAAGAATCTATAAATCCTTTGATAAATGAGATTAAAAAGGTTTCCAGGATGATAGATATTCCTTTCGAAGTAATATTTGTTGATGATGGCAGCACTGATAAATCATTAAAGATTATCAAAGATATTTGCCGTCAAGATAAAAGGTGTAAATATATAAGCTTTAGAAAAAATTACGGTAAATCAGCGGCTCTTCAGATTGGCTTTAAGGAGGCAACCGGTGATGCTGTAATTACTATGGATGCCGACCTTCAAGATGACCCGAATGAGATTCCGAGCTTATTAAAAAAGTTGGATGAAGGATTTGATTTAGTCTCCGGTTGGAAGAAAAAACGTCATGACCCATTTATTAAAAAGTTTTCATCAAGATTCTTTAACTTTGTTACAAGATTATTAACCGGAATAAAAATTCATGATTTTAATTGCGGACTAAAAGCATACAGAAAAGAAGTAGTTGATACAATAAAAGTGTATGGTGAGCTTCACCGATATATGCCTGTCTTGGCTGATTGGGAAGGGTTTTCTGTTTCAGAAATAGTAGTTAAACATCATCCGCGCAGATATGGCAAGACAAAGTTTGGCATATCAAGGTTCTTTAAAGGTTTTGTTGATTTAATAACTGTTGTGTTTTCAACCCGCTATATAAAAAGACCTATGCATTTCTTTGGATTCTTTGGAGCCTTATCATTCATCCTTGGTTTAATTGTTAATGGTTATTTGACCTATGATTGGTTTAGGGGGCATACATTAAGTAACCGTCCGATGCTCTTCTTAGGTATGCTTTTAATAATAGTTGGTGTGCAGCTTTTCTCTGTAGGATTACTGGGAGAGATGATTGTGCATAACTCGAGTGATGAAAAAGAATATAATATTAAAGATAAAGGATGAGGAATTATAAGCTATTCATTCTCAATGAAATTATTGCCGCATTTTACTACTAACAAAATATAATTTCTAATTTGCTTTGATGAAAATTACTATCCTTTCAACTGCATATCCTCTTCGAGGAGGAATTTCGCATTTTAACGGACTTCTTTACAAAGAGCTTAAAAAAAATCATATAGTAAACGTAATCACTTTTAAACGCCAATACCCATCAATTTTTTTCCCCGGTAAATCACAATTTGAATCAAGTGATACAGTTGAAGAAATTCCAACCGAAATCTTGGTTGATTCAGTCAATCCAATCAATTGGATCAAAATAGGTCTCAAAATAAAAAAGGATAAACCGGATATCCTTATATATAAATATTGGATGCCTTTTTTTGCCCCCTGTTTTGGGACTATTTCAAGAATTGTAAAAAGGAATAATAAGACTAAGGTTTTAGTTATTTGCGATAATGTTTTACCGCATGAGAAGAAACCGGGAGACATTGCCCTTACGAAGTATTTTTTTAAAGCGGCGGATTATTTTATATTGCTTTCGGAAAATGTCAAAAATGACTTAATTCGTTTATTCCCAAAAGCAAAAAATCGAGTTTTGCCTCATCCAATATATTCAAATTTCGGATTACCCGTAGATAAGGAAGAAGCCAAATCCTTTTTGAAGATAAAATGTGATAAAGTAATATTATTTTTTGGTTTTATAAGAGATTATAAAGGATTAGATGTATTATTAAAAGCTATGTCTATTTTAAAAGATAAATTAAACTTAAAACTTTTGATTGCAGGTGAATTTTATTCGAATAAAGAAAAATATTTATTTTTGATCAAAGAATTAGGACTTGAAAAAAATATTCTATTGTTTACAGATTTTATTCCAACTACGGATGTAAAATATTATTTTTCGGCGTCAGATTGTGTTATTTTACCATATCGTGATGCCACTCAGAGCGGCATTGTGCAAATTGCAATGAATTTTCAAAAACCCGTTATTGCTGCTAACGTCGGTGGACTAGCAGAAGTAATTAAAGATGGCGTTTCTGGTTTTATTGTAGAGAAAGAAAATCCAGATGCATTAGCCGGCGCGATATTAAAATTTTACCTTGAAAAGAAAGAAGAATTATTTATTTCTGGAATATTTAATGAGGTAAATAAATATTCCTGGGAAAAATTCATAGACGGTATTTTTGATTTAATAAAGACATAGACTAAAACTAGAACAAAAGATTGTCCATATGTATTACGATCCGATAAAAGATATATTTGCAAAAACAATTAAAAGCTTTCCAATGCTGAGGAAAGTTTTTTATAAAATCTTGGACATTATGTTCCTACGGTCATGGTATGTGAGAAGGGAATTGATCAATTTACGAAAAGTATTTAGTGATAAAGAAATCTCCATTTACGATGCCGGTAGTGGTTATGGGCAGTACTCTTATTATATGTCGAAAAAATTATTACCTAACCAAATTAAAGCAATTGATGTCAAAGAAAAATGGATAGAAGACTGTAAACTATTTTTCGAATCTCAAAATATCCTAAA
>JAJXTM010000253.1 GCA_021783875.1 Bacteroidota bacterium | reverse complement strand
GAGAATTGTGCAATGGTCATCGGCAGCTATACTTTGACTGACTTTAATTTAAATGAGCTTCCTCCCGGAAAAATTGATCATAGCGAATGGACTCCTGATAATGGACGTAATAATGCCTTAAGAATTAATGGGCTAGGCGCTCCCCGGGCTTACTATACACCCGCTCTAAGGAAAATAAAAATTCCGAACGTAAGCTATGGAGAAGACTATGCTGTGGCACTAGCATTCTCTCGTAACTATAAAATAGGAAGAATTTACAACTCAATCTATTTCTGCAGAAGATGGGACGAAAATAGTGACGCCGCTTTGTCCATCGATAAACAGAATATCAATAATACTTATAAGGATAGAATTAGAAGTATTGAAATAATGGCAAGGCAAAAAAAGAATTTATCTCGAATTTAATAATATATTTTTGTCTTAAAATGAATATTACTTTTAATAATGATATCCTTTGCTCCGATAATCAACTTAATAAATTAATCTCTCGGAATGATTTTGCTAATGCTTCTAGGTTATTGCTAAATCTGCAAAAAAATAACTGGTCGCAGCTATCAGAAGGATATAAATCATTAGGATCAATAAAAACTAAAGAATATCTTTTTGATGGATTCACTTTAAGGCTTCAATTTAATCCCGGAAGAATAATCTCAACGTCTGCAAAAGTTGATGAAATCGCTATTAAGACAAGAAAATGTTTCCTTTGTCATGAGAATTTGCCTAAAGACCAAAAAGGAATATTATATCGAAATTACTTCCTGATCCTTTGTAATCCATTCCCGATTTTTCCCGAACATTTCACTATCCCAAGCATCAAGCATTCACCTCAGGAAATTAAAAATTCAATAGGCATATTGCTAAAATTAAGCAAAGACTTATCATCAGATTACATTGTATTCTATAATGGCCCTAAATGCGGAGCATCAGCTCCCGATCACCTTCACTTTCAGGCAGGGAATAAATTCTTTATGCCAATTGATAAGGAATATAATTATCTGAAAAAAAAATATTCTGAAGGCATATTTAGAAATGAAAATATTTCTATATATGTTATGGATGATAAATTAAGGAGATTCATTTCTTTTGAATCAAAAAACAAAAGAGAAATTATCAGATATTTCCATAAATTATATTCATTGCTTATAATTAATTCTAATGAAAATGAAGAACCAAAAATGAATATTATTTCTTCTTTTAGCAAAGAAACCGGATGGAATTTGATTGTGTTCCTTCGTGAAAAACACCGGTCGTCACATTTTTTTGCTCAAGGGGACAAAAAAATTTTGCTGAGCCCAGCTGCTGTTGATTTAGGCGGAGTGTGCATAACTCCTATGGAAAAGGATTTTTATAAAATTTCTAAAGAGACCTTAATTGAAATTTTTAATGAGGTATCATTTAGTAGAAAAAAATTTGAAGTTCTTTTGGAAAAAATGAAAGATAAATTCAACCCTTTATTATCTTTTGAGAATGGAAAATCATAAAATGAAATATATAATCGGGATGGATGGGGGAGGCACTAAGACAAATTGTGCTATATCCGATATTAAAGGAAATATCCTATATAAATGCTCAGGAGGACCGTCAAATTTTCTTGCTTTTGGAGTTAATGAGGTATCAAAAAATATTTTTAATCTGATTGAAAATTGTGTCCGGGAATTAAAAATAAATTTCTCTGATATTAAAATGGTTATAATAGGTGCTGCCGGAGGCGGGAGACGTGACGATGCAGAAATGCTTGAGAATGGTTTAATATCTTTATTAAAGAATAATAATATTGAGATTGCAAAAATTATAGTGGAAAGTGATGCAATTGTAGCGCTTGAAGGTGCTTTCCCGGGCAAACCGGGTAGTATTTTAATTGCTGGCACAGGTTCAATAATGTTTGGTAAAGATTCAAATGGAATTATCCACAGGGTTGGTGGTTTTGGCAGAATTATTGGCGATGGGGGCAGCGGATATTCTATTGGTAAAAAGGGTCTGTTTGCTGTATCTAAGGACTTTGATGGTAGGGGAAAACATACGTTAATTTCGGAATTGGCAGATAAAAAATTTAATTTTAGCTCATCTGAAAATTTGATTAGGGCAGTTTATAAGAATAATTTTGATATTGCTTCAATGACTCCTATTGTCCTTTCCGCTGCGGATAATAATGACCCAATTGCCTTAAACATTATCGATGAGGAATCAGAAGAACTGATTTTACACTTAACGGCTATGATTAAAAAAATAAATCAGCCGATATTAAATGTAGCTTTTATTGGAGGAATAATTAGCAATGATAATCTTTTTTCAAAAACTCTAAGGAAAAAGATTTCAGCAATAATTCCTTCTGTCAATATCATAGAACCTGAATATCCTCCCGAGCAAGGTGCAATATTTATGGCATTAAATTTAATTAATAATTCAGAAGAGCTTTAATAATTCAATTAGAGAACTAAATTATGTCTAAAGAAAAAACTGATTCAAGAAATCCATGGACTTGGGTCGCTACATTGTATTATGCCGAAGGCATTCCTTATGCTTTGGTTATGCTTGTCTCTGTTATAATGTATAAAAGTTTAGGTATATCGAATGCCCGGATTGGAGTATATACCGGAATTCTGTACCTGCCCTGGGTCATAAAACCTCTGTGGAGTCCGGTAATTGATATGTTTAAAAAGAAAAGATCTTGGATAATTCTTATGCAGTTTATTGTTGCATTGGGCTTATTAGGTGTTTCTTTATCAATTCCCTCACCTAATTATTTTATGCTGACTTTGATATTCTTTTTCTTAATGGCTTTTAGTTCCGCTACTCATGATATTGCTGCCGACGGTTTTTATATGTTCGGACTTGATGTTCATCAGCAAGCATACTTTACAGGAATCAGAAGTACTTTCTATAGATTAGCTATTATTACTTCTCAAGGGCTATTAGTTATTATTGCCGGACAATTGGAAAAAAGCGGTACTGTCCCTCATGCCTGGGCTACTGTATTCTTTATATTGACAATATTATTTTTCCTCTTTTTTGTTTATCATTATTTTATTCTCCCGCGACCGGATAATGATAAACCGATAATAAATTCTGATACTGACAAACCTTTGAAAAATTTCTTTAAAACTTTTGTACTGTTCTTTAAAAAAGATAAAATAGGTCTCATAATTGCTTTCCTATTAATTTATCGGATGGGTGAAGCCCAGTTAATCACTATTGCTGTCCCTTTTCTTAAAGATCCCGGAACAATAGGCGGATTGGGTCTTACTGATATGCAGATAGGATTTGTTTATGGCACGGTCGGTGTCATAGCATTATCTATCGGCGGAATTATAGGTGGTTTACTAGCATCTCGGAACGGACTTAAGTTCTGGCTATGGCCAATGTTTATTGCAATCAATATTCCTGCTCTTGTTTATATATTTTTATCTTTTACACATCCTTCAAGTTTTTATATTATCTCCTCTATGGTTGCTATAGAACAATTTTGCTACGGATTTGGGTTCACTGCCTATATGCTTTATATGATTTATATTGTTGCCGGTGAGTATAAAACTTCTCATTATGCTATAGCTACCGGATTTATGGCATTAAGCATGATGATACCTAGATTATTCAGCGGTGAACTGCAGGAATTACTTGGTTACAAAAACTTTTTTGTTTGGGTATTAATAACTATGATCCCGGGAATATTTATTGTAAAACATTTATCTATCGATCCGGAATTTGGAAAGAAAAATGAAAATTCAAAAAACTAAAACAATTTCAAATTTATTCTTCCTTTTTTTTAATCGGGTCAATTTAATAGTTTTATGCGCATTTTTACTCGGCAGCTTCAATGTCCTTGCTCAATATAAGATTAATAAGTTTGCTGATGTCGATAATATAATTGAAACAGCCATATCAGATTCATCTTTCCCCGGCGCTGTTTTGCTTGTACAAATGAATGGTAAAATAATCCATGAAAAGGCATACGGCAATTATACCTATGATCCGGCTTCCGGAAATATCAGTCTTCATTCGATGTTTGACCTCGCCTCTTGCACTAAAGTTGTTGCAACTACTACTGCTGCAATGATTTGTTTTGATCGAGGACTATTTAAATTAGATGATAAAGTTTCCGAATATCTTCCGCAATTCGCAAAAAACGGCAAGAAAAATATTACGATAAGGAACCTTTTAGTCCATGATAGCGGATTGCCCCCTGATATTAAATCTTATAAGATTTATAATCCGAATGAAAATAAAACATATGAAATTATGAATGAGATATTTAACGATTCATTGTTATATGTTACTGGGACTAAA
>JAJXTM010000252.1 GCA_021783875.1 Bacteroidota bacterium | reverse complement strand
AAATACTATCGGCTGTACTATGCCATTGTCTAAAAAATAAATGACAATTATCATTAATACTATCAAAGGTACTTGCGAAAGATTGCCATTCTGTATAATTGAAAATGCTATTGCCGGAACTCCTCCGATTATCGGGCCAAAATAAGGAACTAGATGACCAAGTCCAGATATTACTCCTAATGGAAATGAATTGTGTACCCCGATTGCATAATATCCAAGCCCGCAGGCTGTCCCTACGAATGTTGCATCAAAAATCCATCCTCTTACAAATTTACCTAGCTGAATTGCTATCTTCTTTATTATCCAGTACGTCATTTCAAAATATTTATTTGGTACAAGATGCAGTATGCCTTTTACTAAAACTTTATTATCTTTTAAAAAGAAAAATGTAATGAACGGTACGATAACAAGAAGTTCTACTAATGAAACTAAGTTTGAAAGTAAAACTGAAATCTTATCAACGGAACTTATAATTTCAGAAGAAATAAAATCATCTACTCTTTTTGTTAATTGACCAAGTGTAAAATATGGTATGTAATTATATAGCTTTCTTTCTACCGAATAAATTTGCTGATGCAGTGTCTTAACGTGTAATGTCAGAATAATTTGATTCATTTGCACAGCAAACTGCGGGATTAAAAAAGAAAGTCCTATATAAAAAATAACCCCTATTATGGAAAACACCCCAAGTGTACTCGTCAGCCGATTTAATCCTCTGCTTTCTAAAAAATTAATCAGCGGATTGAATATAAGTGCTATTAAAATTGATAATGATAATAATAAGATCAGATTAGAAATAAGAAAAAGAAATAATACTGAAACTATTATTGCAACAATTATAAAAGTTATTAATATTGCTCTATTTCTGAAAAGTTTTGACATAAATTATTATATAATTAAATGACTGCTTCAATTCTCTTAATTTCCGGAATTTTCAACAATAATGACCGCTCAATTCCTGCCCTTAATGTTATTTGCGAAAGCGGACAGAATCCGCATGCACCTGTTAATTTTACTTTTACAATTAAATCTTCCGTTAAATCTATGAATTCAACGTCACCACTATCCGATTGCAGAAAAGGTCTGATTGAATCTAACACTCTTAAAATATTTTCTTTCAAGCCTTGATTCATATATTATTAATCGCCTCCTAAATCAATTTCCATTTTGGGGATTGAATTGGAATTCTTATTTTTGATACTGATCTGCTCAGCTAATTTTCTTGAAATTTCTGTAAAGATTTTGGCTTGCTCCGAGCCCGGAGAATCAAAATGAATTGGCACGCCGTTGTCTCCTCCCATTCTTATTTGCTGCTGTATTGGTATTCCACCTAAATATGGTACTTCTAACTCAGTTGCTATTTTAGACCCACCGCCTGTTCCAAATATATCATATTTTTTCCCTGTGTCAGGTGCAATAAAATAACTCATATTTTCAATTACTCCCAGAATCGGGACATTTACCCGCGTAAACATTTTTAATGCTTTTCGAGCATCTATTAATGAAACTTCTTGTGGTGTAGTAACTATTATTGCTCCGGCTAGAGGTATAGTCTGTACAAGTGTCAGTTGAATATCACCTGTTCCAGGCGGCATATCAAATATTAAATAGTCTAATTCACCCCAATCTACATCTGTGATAAATTGTTTGATTGCCCCGCTTGCCATGGGCCCACGCCATATAACTGGTGAATTGTCATCAACAAGAAGCCCTATCGATATAACTTTTATGCCGTAATTTGTCAAAGGAATTATTTTCATTGATTGTTGATTTTGGAAAACTCTCGGCTTCTCTTTCAACCCTAACATCATTGGTACACTAGGTCCGTATATATCAGCATCTATTAACCCCACAGTTGCTCCATCTTGTGCTAATGAAACTGCTAAATTAACTGCTACAGTGCTTTTTCCAACTCCGCCTTTACCGCTTGCAATTGCAATTGTATTTTTAATTCCCGTAAGTATTCCACTTTCTTGCTTCTCCTGCATCGTTGCCGATTTTACATCAATCATAATTTCTATTTTTTTCAGAAATGGAAAATCACACTGTATCAACTCTATAAATTTTTCTTTTAATTCATCAGCCCCTGATTTGTTATTTAATTGAAGTGAAATTTCAAATTTTAATTCATTTTCTGCATAGTTATAGTTTTTAATCGAATTTAAAATCAAAAACTCTTTATTAAAATTAGAGTCTTTTGCTTTTTTTAATGTATTTAATATATCATTTTTGGTAATCTCAGGCATTTTTCTTCCTATTCTATTCTTAAACGATGTTTAAACATAAGAAAAATATAGTTCATTTTGAATGGAATGTGTCTTAGCTAGTTAAATAATGGCGAAAATTATATTGTTACTTGATTTTTATAGCTAAACATTCATAGGCAATTCTTCCGGATTGATATATAGATGAATTTTTTTTTAATATTCGCCATCCGCTTATATCAAAATAATTAAGATTTTTATTTAATGACTCTACTATATTAAAACTCTTATCTAAAAGATCGGCTAACTCTTTGTTTTGAGCTAAAGTTATTTGTTTCATATCTGTGCCAGTTATAATTGTAACGGGTTCCATTAAAAAATTAGAAATATTCTGCAAATCTACTTGAGGAATGTTTTCTCTTGCTTCCAATTGAATCATTCTTGCCCTTGCCTCTGGACCAACGATTGATTTTGCGGAACTGACTAAGTCTAACAAATAATTTCGAACAATATTTAAATCACCTGCCGTCTTAAGCGTTTGTTCGTTATGAAGTTCATTTAATGCTTTGGCTATATTTGATATCTCTTTAAGATAATGGTTCCGCTGATTATCAGGGACCAAAAACATTATTATTATATGAATTGGATTAGTGTCCGTCGTTGAATATGCAACCCCGGATGGACTCCAGCCTACTGCGCAATAAAGATCGCCGTCAAATGACGCCCTAGCATGAGGTACCGCAAATCCCCTTCCTAGTATTGTATTATATGTCTCTTCTCTTTTAAGTACTAATCCGGCAACATCAGTTCCAGAAGGCACAGATGGTATTGCTTCAATAATATGCGCTAATAATTGAAGTGCGTCCTGCTTTTCATTGTCGGGTAATTCAATAAGTCTGCCTTCCTGCAATGCATCCAATAAACTATCCATATTTAATTATCTCCATATTTATTAAAAAACCACGTCTTAATATAGTGGGTTAAGAAACTGTAGGATATTAAAAATCCTCCGATCCAAAGCCAATATTTAGCCGGTAAAGGAACAAATCCAAATGTCGCCGCTAATGGAGAATAAGGAAGCCAGGCCCCAACTAACATAATAAACAGTGTAGTTAATATCATTGGTAAAGATGCAATGCTCCCGAAAAAAGGGACTTTGCGAGTTCTGATAATATGCACAATTAAGGTCTGCGTAAGCAGAGACTCAACAAACCACCCTGTTTGAAACAAGTCTTGCTTGTTCGTCCTTTCTGCTAATGAAATTGCTGGATTCAGAAAATCACTTGCTTTAAAAACAAACCACATTAAGCCAAATGTTGCATAATCAAAAATTGAACTAATAGGTCCAATAAAAATCATAAATCTTTTAATGTTTTCTATATTCCATTGTAAAGGTTTTTCAACTAACTCTTGATCAACGTTGTCAGTCGGTATTCCTGTCTGCGAAAAATCATATAAAAGATTATTTACAAGTATTTGAATTGGTTTCATGGGAAGGAATGGAATTAAATAACTTGCTCCTAATACACTAAACATATTTCCAAAATTAGAGCTTGCTCCCATTCTGATATATTTAATTATATTAGCAAAAACTTTCCTACCTTCTTTTATTCCGTCTTCAAGAACTAGAAGACTTTTTTCAAGCAAAACTATATCAGCAGCCTCCTTGGCTACATCTGCTGCGCTATCAACTGATATACCTACATCTGCAGCTCTCAATGATGGCGAATCATTTATCCCATCTCCCATGTAACCGACAACATGACCCGCTGCTCTTAAAGACTGAATAACTTTCTCCTTTTGAACAGGTGAAAGTTTCGCAAATACGTTTGACTCTTCAACAACCTTTGAAAATTCTGAATCAGTAAGATTAATTAAATCATTTCCGGTAATAATTTTATCGATATGAAGACCAACATCATTGCAAACTTTTTTGGTAACTAACGCATTATCACCCGTTAATATCTTTACTTTTACTCCAACATGCTGTAGACTTGCAATAGCTTGTGCAGCAGAATCTTTTGGCGGGTCAAAGAAGGCTATATAGCCTAATAATATCATATTAGATTCGTCAGCAACCGTAAACG
>JAJXTM010000251.1 GCA_021783875.1 Bacteroidota bacterium | reverse complement strand
AATAAAGGGCATTATTTTGATAATCAAAAACAACTTTTGGTATAGACGGAGATTTTAGTTCTTCAACAGTTTCAATTTTCTTAACAAGTGTAGAGACATTAACAGATTTGTCGAATAAAAGCGGTTCAACAGCCTGATCGATCATATCTCCAACAATGAATGGTTCATCTCCCTGAATATTCACGATAATTTTAGCCGAGGGCAAATCCTTAGCTACATATGCAATCCGATCGGAGCCAGTTAAAATTTCTTTTGGGGTCATAACTACTTTTGCACCGAAACTCATTGCAACACGAGCAACTTTTTCATCGTCAACTGCAATAATAATTTCATTAATCAATTTTGATTTCATCACACTCTCATAAGTGTGTTGAAGCATAGGTTTCCCGCAAATATCAGCTAAAGGCTTTCCTAATAATCTTGATGATGCAAATCTTGCCGGTATAATCCCTACTATCATAGTTTTAAATGCAAAATATATTATTTATAAAAAAACTATCTATTTTATGATGCTTATAACTTTTGGAACTTTGAAAAATGCCTCATCCTTTTCCGGTGCATTTTTTAAAGCATCTTGAATTAGTAAAGATGGTTTTACTATATCCTCTCGAAAGGAGTTTAATCCCTCTATTGGATGCGAAAGAGGTTCTATATTATCTGTATTAATTTCATTTAGTTTTTCTATATAATTTAAAATCTCATTTAAATCATCAGTAAAACTATCTAAATCTTGATCATTAAATTTTAACTTTGCAAGTTCTGCGATGTATTCAATATCCTTTCTTGTGACAGACATATTTAAACCTCATTTTTAATATTTTGGATAATAATATTTCTAACCTTGTCCATCAATTCAAGCTCATCTTTTCTCAATGAAATATTTTCAAAAGATACCGGTTTATCAAAATGGACATGAATAGTACCTTTTTTAATTTTAAATTTCCCTTTTGGTAATATTTTATTAGTCCCGCTTAATGAAACAGGAATAATTGGGAACCCGACATGCGATGCAAGGTAAAATGCTCCTCGTTTAAACTTTTGAACTTCACCGGTTTTACTCCTAGTTCCTTCAGCAAACAAAAGGACAGAGAATCTCTTTACAGACATTAATCTTTTTGCTTTTTCAATACTTCTAAGAGCATCTTCAATATTTTTCCTGTCGATCATAATGTATGGGCCTAGCCTCATTTGCCATCCAAATAGAGGAATCTGCCCTAATTCCTTTTTATACACAATACTTGAAGGAACCGGGATTACATATTGCAGAGCCGGAATGTCAAATTGGCTGCTATGATTTGATACAAATACATATACAGAATTCTTATTAATATTTTCTAATCCGCTTGTCTCAATTGAAATCCCACTTACTAATAAAATTACTTTGGAGAAATAGCGAGAGAGCCAGAAGTACGATTTGAAACTTCTGTCTACAATTGACAAGACCAATGCAATAAATGAACAGAATATAGTATGTAAAATAATGACAAATAATTTTAAATATGAAAGCACTTAGCTCCTCTGATACTTCAATTTTCCTGCAATAGAATCATTTTCAATTAAACTCAATTCAAATTCTTTAATAGCGGATATCCTTTTATTTATTGAGGGATGACTGTAGAAAAACCATTCAACAAAAGGATGTGGATTTTTATCACCTAAATTTTGTTCGGTCAATTTTTCAAGGGTTGAGATAAAGGATTCTGTTTTCCTTGTAGATGAGATAGCAAACTTATCTGCTTGATATTCAAACCGGCGAGAAATTATATTTGTTATTGGGGCTTGAATAAGTCCGATTAATATCATCCACAGAACCAATAAGGGTAAAGCAGAAATATCAGTTATTTCATTAAAATGAAACCATGATAATGAAACGGAATAAAGTACAGATACTAAGAATAATGTAAGGAAACTCGATAAAGTACCTATTAATATATTTTTTAATATATGTTTGTGCTTATAATGTCCAAGTTCATGAGCAATAACGGTTTCTATCTCGTCATGTGAGTATTCAGATAAAAGTGTATCTCCAAGTAAAATTCTTTTAGACTTCCCTAATCCGGTAAAAGCTGCATTTGCTTTTTTTGTATTCTTGCTCATATCAAATTTGAATACATTTTCAATTTTTACTCCTGCATTTGAAGCCAGGTTTTTAATTCTTATACTTAGATCTTCGTTTTGTAATGGCGATATCTTATAAAAAATAGGCAAAATTAAAATCGGCAAAACTTTAGCAAGTAATATTGAGATAACAAATAATGCTATGGCAAAGGGCAGCCACCAATTATGTCCAAATTTAAAAAGCGAATAATAGAATAAAAGTAAAATAGGTATTCCAATACCAATTGAGACAAGAACTTCCTTCAATCCTTCAAATAACCATTGAGTTATTGTTTGGTTTGAAAGCTTATATTTATGTTCTAATAGATAATCAGTATAGAAATTAATTGGAGCAAATATGACTCCCCCAGCAAGTCCAGTGACTAAAACAAATGCAATTAAAATCAAATAATTATTCCTTAGATAAAGAGAAATAAAAAGTTTTAATTGTAAGCTCAATCCGGAGGAAACAAAATAGTAAAGTAAAAGGAAACTGCTGATGCCTTTTGCTATATTAATTAACAGTTTTGTGTTATTATATTTTTTGGAATTCATGTTACTAAAATAACTACTGAATTATAGGGAATCAATTAGTAATTATTTGTAAAATTGGGAAAAACTTAAGTATTTACCTCAGGAAATATAAAATATTGTAAATAATAATATTTATATCAATAATCATGTCTTCATAAAAGGGGGGAAAGCATCGATTTCTTGTTTTTAAATTAATTATTAGTAATTTTTATATTTAGCTTTATTACAAGAAATATTCTAACATTTTTAATGAAATTAAATCCTAATTTAGTTAATATGAATATTAAAATTTTATTTGTTGAAGATAGCAGAGAAGATTATGATTTAGCTATTGAAGCTTTAACAAATTCCGACTTTGAATTTGAACCAAAATTAGCAATTGAACCTAAAGAATACCAAAGACTTTTAATAGAGTTTAACCCAGACATAATAATTTCAGATAACATACTTCAAAACTTTAACGGAATTGAAGTACTTGATATAAAAAATAAATTTAATCCGCAAATACCTTTTATAATTTTTACCGGATTAATGAATGAGAAAATTGCTTTAGAGTGGATGAGACTAGGAGTTAACGATTATGTACTTAAAGAACATGTAAAAAGATTAGCCCTATCTATTATTACTTCAATAGAAATATCAAAAATCAAAGCCCAAAAAACTATTGCTGAAAATTCACTTATCGAAAGTGAAGCTCGATTTCGAATTTTGACTGAATCAACAACTTCTGCAATATTTATTAATCAAGAATATTTTATATATGCAAACCGAGCAGCTCAAGAGTTGACAGGTTTCTCATTGGATGAAATAATCAAGATGAAATTTTGGGAATTTGTTCATCCGGACTTTCAACGTTTAGCCAAGGAAAGAGATATAGCCAGACGCAACAGAAAAGATATCCTTAATAGATACGAAATGAAAATTATTAGGAAGGATAAACATGAAAGATGGATTGATTTAACTGCTGCAACAATTAATTATGCCGGAACAAATTCTGTTATTGTAACAGCATTCGATATTACTGAAAGGAAATTGGATGAAATTACTTTGCGGGAAAGTGAAGAAAGGTATAGAGACTCTTTTGAAAATGCTGTTATTGGAAAGACCATTATAAATGCTCAAGGGAAGTTTCTAAAAGTTAATAAATCGTTTACTAAGCTTATTGAATATTCTGAAAATGAGCTTTTAGAGATGAATTTTGGCGATATTACACATCCGGATGATCTTATCAAAAGTTGGAATTCCGGCAATTTGTTAATATCAGGGAAGGAAACTAATGTCTCATTTGAAAAGCGATATATCAAAAAGGGCGGCGATATTGTTTGGGTCATTATAAGTTTTTTCGTTCATACAAAGGTTAAGGATAAACCTTTTTCCTTTGCATCAGATATTATTGATATTACTGAAAGGAAATACGCAGTTGAAGAATTACGAAAATTGACCCGCGCAGTCGAACAAAGCCCAAATTCAGTTATAATTACTAATGTTGAAGGTAATATTGAATATATAAATCCAACTTTCACTAAAGTTACCGGTTATCTATTTGAAGAATTAAAAGGTAAAAATCCACGAATATTTCAATCCGGGTTAACCTCAAAAGAAACATATAAAAGTATGTGGCTGACAATTACTTCTGGAGAAATATGGCAAGGAGAAATTCAAAAT
>JAJXTM010000250.1 GCA_021783875.1 Bacteroidota bacterium | reverse complement strand
TTAATTACTTTCCGATATTCTTTATACTGTTTTACTAAAGTCTTATTGGCAAAGAGCGGAATCTTCCGTCGTTTTTCGAAGCCAATAATTTTTTCCAATATGGAGCGGCTAATAGAAAGATTACTTATCCAGTTCGACACACCCGGCGTTATTGAAGCAAACTTTCCTAATATTGAAAAGTTGCCAAAAAAGGATTTCTGCAATGAAGGTCTGCCGGCAGCATTGATCAAACGATTTTTAATTGTTGTATTTAACTTTGGAATGTCAATTCGAACCGGGCAATTAGGTACACATCTTGAGCACCCAGTACATAATTCCGCGAACCTCCCCTTTTCGAGAATACCTGTAGTTCCTACAGTCCAAGCACCTCCAATTCCACCAGTATAAACCTCACCGCCAAAGGCGTGCCCGCCTACTGTCTGAAAGTTTGCACATGAGTTCATACAAGCGCTGCACCTAATACAATAAAGAGCTTCTTTCAGATCGTTATCTTCCCGCATCTGCATTCTACCATTATCAATTAGGACTAAATGAAATTCTCTTTGCCTGTCATTTCTTCCATTTAAGTTTAGTATTGGCAAATCTAATGGTGGCTCTAATATGTTTGTATAGGAAGTCAATGGCTGACCGGTTCCACTTGCTGCTAAAAGCTCTATGAATATCCCGAAATCTTTTTTGCTCGGAATTATTTTTTCAATCCCAGCTATGGCAATGTGTACAGCCGGAAGTTGGGTAGTGAGCCGGATATTTCCTTCACTTTCTACAAGCAGAATAGTCCCTTCATCGGCGGCAATTAGATTAGCACCGCTGATACCAATATCGGCTGAAAGGAATTTTTGGCGTAAAATATCTCTGGCAAATTCGGTCAATTCTTCACCGGTCTCAAGCAATTTATCAGTATTAAAATTCCGCTTAAATAATTCTGATATACTCTCGCGGCTTCTGTGAATGGCAGGCGCCACATTGTGAGAAGGTTGTTCTTTGGAAACCTGCAAAATAAATTCAGCTAAATCTGTTTCTGCTATTTCGATACCTTGTTTTTCCAGTACACTATTCAATCCGATTTCTTCCGAAGTAATAGATTTGGCTTTTACTATAAGCTTAGCTTTGTGTGAAATGCAAACATTTTTAATATAATCTGCAGCATCCTTTTTTGACTTTGCAAGGAAAATTTTTCCACCACGATGTTCAAATGTTTCGGTAAGTTTATCGATTAGCTGCGGCAAATTTTGGATGGAATCCTCTTTTATCTGACGAGCGCGATCTTTTAGCTCTTCATAATCATCCAATTTTTTTACTGCCTTATACCTGTTCGTATTAAAAGATTGGGTGTTAAGTCGAACCGCATCGCTCTCAACATCAAGAGCTAATTTGATTGCTATCTTAAGGGTTTCTTTAGAAGATTTGTCCGCTACCTGTCTTGGGTGGATTTTATAGTCGTTAATATTTTCCATCTAACTACTCTGCCTGCCGGTAGGCAAGTCCACAATTACTATATGCAGTTTACCAGGTCCATGCACACCTCTAACTAAAGGTCCCATATCAGCGGTAGCGCTTGGTCCAGTGATAATTGAAAAGCTGCGCTTTAACCCTTTTCCTTCCAAATATTTTTCTGAAAAAATATCACGCGGTTTAGGGATTATTGTTCTGCTATCCACAATAACAATATGTTTACGTGTAAGCATGCTTGCGGGGCTCGTTAAATTTTTAGTAATGGATACACAGATAGAGCCTGTAGATGCTATAGCGCAAAATGCATCTGTAATTCCTGTTTTGATAGTTGCAAGCTGTTCCTTTGTCGGTTCGGTTACAACGTTTTTATTTAATTTAAATATAGAAAATAATTCCGGTTCCAAATCATCCGGTTGTGCAAGAAGGACCATTTCATTTTCGGCAGCTTCTACTAAAGCATCATTTAAAGAATTTGCATTGGCAGGAATTCTTTCAACCGTTGCAACCGCTTCCTTAGCCGATGCAATAAATTGTTCTATTATATCTGCATTACTTTGATATTGCATTTCAAATTTTTCTCAATATATTTTTATAGTTCGCTTCATTTTCATCGAAATAGCTTAAATTTTTTGGTTCGTACATTTTTAACTCGAATGAGTCGGCGACAATCATTCTCCATGCATGAAGATCCGGTACTGCTCCTGAAGCTATTGCTTGAACTCCAATATTTCCTATTATTGTCCCTTCAATAGGTCCGGCAAGAACATTCCGACCGATAGCATCGGCTGTTAATTGAGTAAGTAGTTCATTCTGAATTCCTCCACCAACAGCATGCAAAATATTAATCTTATTACCGGAGACAGATTCTATTTCCGTAATAGTATTTCTATAACTAAACGCAAGGCTTTCGAGAACTACTCTTACAATAAATCCTGTATCAGATTTAACCGTTTGTCCTGTTTCCTTTAAATATGAGATTATTTTTTCAGGCATTTCACCTGCTTTCAGAAATCTTGGATCACTAAGGTCTATCCATGCTTTTGCAAATCCATTTTCCATAGCCAGGGATGCCAATTCCGGATAACTATATTCTTTAGATTTTTCCTGCCAATACCGTCTGCATTCTTGAATAGGCCATAAACCAATAATATTTTTAAGAAAACGTGTTGTCTTTTCAACACCCCCTTCATTCGTAAAGTTGTACTTCATCGCTTGAGCAGTAAGCAATGATTTTTTTAATTCAATTCCCATTAAAGACCAAGTGCCGGAGCTTAAAAATGCCCAGCTTGCCCCATTTTCAGAACTACTTTTGAATGCAGGTACAGAAACCACAGCCGAAGCCGTATCATGACTAGCGCCGGCAATAACCGGAATACTTCTACTTAATCCGGTTTGTTCTGCAATAAAAGGAAGAAGTGTTCCGAGTATAGTTCCGGGTTCAACAATCTCGGGAAATATTTTTCTTGGTAAATCAAAAGCATCTATTAATTCCCATGACCATTTTCGTGTGTTGGAATCTACAAGACTGGAAGTGGTTGCATTTGTAAACTCAGCTTTCTTTTTACCTGAAAGTAAATAATTTAAAAAGTCAGGAATTAGAAGTATTTTGTCAGTAAAGTTTAACAAATTCGATTTTCGTCTTTTCTCGGATAAAAGTTGAAATAGTGAATTGAACTGAGCAAATTGAATTCCTGTTTTATTATAAATTTCATTCTTTGGAACAATTCGGAAAGCCTCTTCCATCATACCGTCTGTACGGTCATCTCTATAGTGGTAAGGATAACCATTTATTCGACCTTCAGAATCAATTAGCACATAATCGACTGCCCATGTATCAATTCCAATTCCGTCAAACTCACTACCAAAAGCTTTTTGGGCATTGATTAATCCGGTTATTATCTCTTTATAAATAGCTAGTATATCCCAATGAAATCCGTTTTCATATTTTATACTATGTGTAGTGAAGCGATGAACTTCGTGCAATGTTATTTTATTATCATGTAGTTTTGCCACCACACAGCGCCCGCTTTCAGCGCCAAGATCAAAGCCGATAAATTTTTTATCTATAGTCAATTTTCTATCCATTTTATTATATATTTTCTAAAAAATTCTTTACTTCAGTAGCGACAATATATTCCTCATTAGCAGGGATAATTGCGATTTTAATTTTGGAACTTTTATGAGAAATTAGACCTTCTTTAGGATTTAGATTATTTTTTTCTTCGTCTATAACTATTCCAAGGCCTTCCATATCGGATAATATCTCTTTACGAAGGAGAGCAGAGTTTTGTCCGGCGCCTGCAGTGAAAACAATGCAATCAGCGCTATTAAGAATCGCAAGATATTCTCCAATATATCTTTTTACATAATAAGAAAAAGTTTTGAATGCTAATTCTGCCCTTTTATTTCCATTTAGCATACCTTCTTCAATATCTCTGAAATCGCCGCTGATTCCGGAGATACCGTAGATTCCGCCCTTAGACATTAATATGTTTCCAACTTCTTCTATGGTTAAATTTTCTTTTTTCATCAAATACAATAACGCAAACGGATCTAAATCGCCTACTCTTTTTGCCTGCAGTAGACCGCTTTGGGGACTCATACCCATAGATGTATCGATTGACAAACCGTTTTTAATTGCGCAAACAGAAGAACTCCCACCAAGGTGACAAGAGATTACCTTCTCAGCTCCGAATAATTCCTTTGCCTTAATTCCAATAAATCTATGCGAAGCGCCGTGAAACCCATATTTGCGAATACCGTATTTTTCAAAATACTCATAAGGTATCCCATATAAATATGCTTCCGGAGGAATGTTTTTATGGAAATGAGTTTCAAATAAACC
>JAJXTM010000249.1 GCA_021783875.1 Bacteroidota bacterium | reverse complement strand
TTCAGGTCTACGGTTTTGATATTTCAAATAATAAGCATGCTCCCAAACATCTAATCCTAGTATAGGAGTCCCTTTTACATCAGCCACATCCATAAGCGGGTTATCCTGATTTGGAGTTGATGATACAGCTAATTTTCCATTTTGAACTAACAGCCATGCCCAACCAGAACCAAATCTTGTAGCAGCTGCTGTAGTAAACTTGGATTTGAACTCTTCAAAAGAATTAAAAGTTGAATTTAAAGCATCAGCAAGCTTACCAGAAGGCAATCCACCACCGTTTTTTTTCATAATTGACCAAAATAAAGAATGATTATAGTGTCCACCTGAATTATTCCTAACAGCAGGCGGAATTTTGGAAGCTGAAGAAAAAAGTTCATTCAATGATTTATTCTCTAAGTCTGTACCTATTACAGCATTATTTAAATTTGTTACATAAGCATTATGATGTTTAGTATAATGTATTTCCATAGTCATTTTATCAATATATGGTTCCAAAGCATCATAATCATAAGGTAATTTTGGAAGTTCAAACTTTCCCATTTTTTTACTCCTTGTAATTTGTTATTATTTTTAACTAATTAAGATTCGCGGCTATATATAAGGAATTATACACCAAAAGATTCGCCGCAGCCGCAGGTTTTAACGGCATTCGGATTATTGAATATAAATCCTTTACCATTTAAACCGCTAGAAAAATCCAGTTCAGTGCCTGTTAAATAAAATAAACTTTTTCCGTCAATAAATAATTTTATCCCGCCTTGATCAATAATAGTATCAGCCTCTTTTGTTTCCGGGTCAAAGCCTAAAGTATAAGTTAAGCCCGAACATCCTCCGCCTTTTACTCCTATGCGCAAACCATAAGACTCCGGAATATTATTCTCTTCCATTATTCTTTTAATTTCTTTAGAAGCTTTTTCTGTTATTTTTATTTCAGATTCTATTTGTAATTCTGACATACTTGTTTCCTTTAAAATAATTAAAATGGATCGCCTGTTTTAGCTGTAACAAATTCAGGATAATTTAGCTTCCAGCTAAAATTATTAATCTTAACAAAGATTCCTTTAACTTCAAGGTTCTTACTTAAAGAGTCTGCTAGTTTTGCTGAATCAAAATAAGAAAGTTTTTCTCCTTTTTTATCAAAATATTTGATTAACCCGAACTGAAGGTCTCTATAAAAAATATTTGAATTATGGAAAATAGGAAATTTTGCTTTTAGAAAATTCAATATTATAGGATATTCTTTTTCTTCGATTTTGGTCTTAGTTTTCAATTTATTCTTTCTATATTTTGAGTTATAACTAAGTTACAACTTGTTCTAGTTTTAAATTTATTCCATATAGATATAATTTGTTGTGATTCATTTTGCATCATTGGGAATAAGTGCTTTATGATAATTCATTATATAATAAAGAATTGCTTATGCAATTTAATTAAATATAGCTTTAAATAACTATAATCTAAATTCATGGACAGTTAAACTCACAAAAACCTGAATAATTTAATAATAGTATTATTTAATAATTTTGTAATTTCATCCTTATAATTTGGAATAATTAGGATTTAAAATGAAAATAATATTTAAAATTGGAATTTCACTAACTCTTTTAATTCCGTCATTGGTCTTTTCGCAAACAGGAAAGATTGTGCGGATATCTAAGACAGAAGATATTAATCCGGCAGAAACTTCAATTTCCATAAATCCTAATAATCCGGAAAATATTGTAGCAGCATTTTTATCTTATGATAATAAATTACCGGGATATATTGATAATACTTATTCTTCATTTGACGGAGGATTAACCTGGAAGGAAGTGAGAACAGACAACCCCGAAAAGAGAATTCAAGGCGATGATGCAGTAGCTTTCTGTGATGATAACATTGTATTTCATTCGTATTTATCTTTTTATGGTTTAGAAAATGAAAATTTAAAACAACCTTCTTCCGGAATCTTTATCAGCTCGTCGAAGGATGGCGGATTGACCTTCCCGGTAAGGGCGGTATTAGTAGATCATATTAATACTTCTGCTCCTATGGAAGATAAGCCATACGTCGCTACCGACAACTCTGACTCATCTAAATTCCGTAATAATGTTTATATTGCCTGGACACACTTTCAACAATATGGCAGCAGAAGTTCCTCGGATTCCTCACAAATATATTTTTCAAGATCTATTGACAGCGGAAAAACTTTTTCACCGGCAATTAGAATCTCTACTACCGGTGGTGATTGCCGAGATAGCAGCAATACGGTCGAAGGGGCAATAACTTCAACCGGACCTAACGGGGAAGTCTACGTAGTCTGGGCTGGACCAAAAGGGTTAGTTTTTACAGAATCTCTCGACGGTGGCAAATCCTTTAGTACCGAAAAAGTTATTGGGTATATATACCATGGCTGGGATTCAGATATTTCCGGTATAGATAGAGCCAATGGTATGCCTGTAACAAAAACAGATATAAGCAATGGGAAGTATAGAGGTTCGATTTATATTAATTGGGCAGATGATCGTTTCGGCGATAATGACATATTTCTTAAGTATTCAAGGGACAGAGGAAAAACCTGGTCTAATGATATCAGAGTAAATGATGATAAAATGAATAACGGTAAACAGCAATTCTTTTCATGGATGGCTGTTGATCCGATTGATGGATCTGTTAATATCGTGTTCTATGATAGAAAAAATACTGATGGTAATATGACTGCTGTAACTCTTGCTCGGAGTGTTGACGGGGGAAACAGTTTTATAAATTATAATCTCAATATTCCTCCTTTTGACTGTAATAAAAATATATTTTTCGGAGATTATACAGGAATCGATGCCTACAATGGATTTGTAATTCCAATTTTTATGCACTTTGTTGAAAGAAAAAAACTAGCAGTATCAGCAGCGTTAATTCATTTTAAGGCGGGAACGCTAGATGAACTTAAATAATTTAGCAAGCCAAAATATTATTAACTGTTTAAAATGAGTCAATCCGAAGAAAATTTAAATGTATTTATTTTAACAAGCGAATATCAGGATATTCGAGGAAAAAATGTTCTGACTTTTTACGGAAAGTCAGAGTTATTAGTTCCCGTTAAAATAATTATTGATAACGTTAAACCGGTATTTTTTGTTGATCATAGTTCAGTTTTTGATTTGAGCGGAATCAATTTCAACAGAAAATCCTTACCATTGAAATCATTTGAGGGAATTGATGTAGATGCGGTCTACTTTTCAACTATGCGTGATCTGAAAAAAGCTGATGATGAATTACGCAAAAGAAATATTTCAACTTATGAATCAGATATAGATCCAACCAGAAGATATTTGATGGAAAGGTTTATTAATGCAAAAATAAATATTTCCGGAACTTCAAATCAAATTGAAAATATTCTTACATTCAGAAACCCAAAAGTAAAGCCTGCTGAGATTGACATTAAATTTAAAATACTCTCTATTGATATTGAAACAGGTGTAAGCAATGATATGCTTTATTCCATCGCCGTTCATTTGACAGGCGAAGCTGATGAGAAGATAGTTTTTATGTTAGGGGATAGTTCCAAAAGAATCTCAAAATATGTCAAATTATTTGATAATGAAAAGGAGTTAATCAACAGTTTCATGCAATGGTATTTTATTGCTGATCCTGATATTATAATCGGCTGGCACGTTATAGGTTTTGATTTAATGTTTTTAGAGAAGAAATTCATCGAACTTGAAATACCTTTCTTATTAGGAAGGGGAAAAACAAAAGCAACATTAAGAAAAAGAAAATCAGGTGGCTATTTTGCATATATTCCCGGCAGGATAGTAATAGACGGACCGCCTGCTTTGCGTTCCGCTTTTTATACTTTTGAAGACTTCAAACTTGATACAGTTGCAAAAGAATTATTAGGAGAAGGCAAAACAATATCATCCGATAAAAATAAGATTAAAGAAATAGATCGACTTTTTAAAAACGATAAGAAAAAATTTGCTGAATATAATCTTAAAGATACTGTGCTTGTTACTGAAATATTTAATAAAACAGGTCTCATAGATTTATCAGTAAAACGTGCAAAGCTATCAGGATTATTGGTTGATCAGCTTGGAATGATGACTGCTGCCTTTGACCACTTTCTTCTTCCAAAAATCCACAGAATAGGTTTGGTGGCAGCTAATGTAAATGACATCAAATTGCAGGACCATGCGGCAGGCGGTTATGTCTTCGAACCTTTGCCCGGGATTTATGATGATGTAATTGTACTTGATTTTAAAAGCTTGTACCCCACTATTATTTTAACTTTTAAAATTGATCCAGTCTCAAGACTTTATTCTG
>JAJXTM010000248.1 GCA_021783875.1 Bacteroidota bacterium | reverse complement strand
TTGTGCTGCTGGTTGAGAATCACCAGTTCTGGAATAGACTTTCTGATAAAAGGAAGGACTATTAAAATTTAATTGCGATAAATAATTTACTCTATATTGATAATATCCCCAATAAGAACGGATAAATAAATTTTTAAAGCTGAAAAATTCATTATGTGTTCCGAAAGTTAGAATATGATTCCCGGTTATGTAAGTTAAATTATCTGTAAATTCAAATATATTCTGATCTAGAGCATTAGCTGACGAAAATCTATCTGTACCAGCATATAATGTAAATCCTCCGGGCATCACGACATCAACTTCAGGTAGAGGTGAACCGGTAGGCCCTCTTCTATCGCTAATTGATGTATATCCTAATATTAACTCGTTAGATAGTTGATTTCCTAATGTGCTATTTAGCTGTAGTACGGTAGAATTTGTAGTATTGGTTATCCTATAGTTATAGGAATCAAAACTTAGCGCGTAAGTTGCGCTTCTATTGTTTAAGTTATCTTGATATGAATGTACATAATTATTACGAAGTGTTAATTTGTTATTTTCGTCAATGTTATAATCAAATCGTAAGAAAAATTTTGTACTTGGTTGTTGAACGTTGGTAGTTGCAGTACTGCCTGCATTGAAACCATGCGCACCAAGAATTGCCGATAAGCTATCTGCCCAAGCCTGATTAATTGCATTGCCCTGAGGACCTAAAGCAGTATTGGATAAAGGTGTAGTATGTTGAGTTAATTCAAGATTTGTAAAGAAAAAAAGTTTATCTTGAACGATCGGACCGCCAAAACGTACTCCGTATTGGTCATCATTGAAATTGTTAAGTTTAGTCTGATTTGCATCAGGGCTTAATCCAGAAAAAGCTTGATTTCTTCCGTAACCATAGACAGAACCTTCATAATTATTAGTGCCGCTTCTGGTAATAGCATTAATTCCGCCTCCTGTAAATCCACCGTATCTAACATCATAAGGGGCAATGACTACTTGAAAGGATTGAATAGCATCTAAACTTATGGGGTTAGAACCAGTTTGACCTCCCGGAGTTCCTGAAGATCCTAGACCAAACAAATCATTGTATTGTGTGCCATCGATTTGGATGTTATTATAACGGTTATTTCTTCCTGCTGCTTGCATATTCGTACCGCTGAAAAGGGGAGAAAGTTTAGCAAAGTTTTGAAATGTTCTGCTAATTGTTGGTACTTCCTGTATCTGTTTAGCAGAAACGTTTTCAAATGAACCGGTTCTATCACTACTTATAATCGGATTACGATTTGCAGTTACTTTAACTTCAGAAAGTTTTACTTCGGAAGTAGATAATTGCATGTTAAGTGTTAAATTTTCTCCTAATTCAAGAAATATATTTTTTCTTGTTTCGGTTTTATAACCTACATAAGATACTGTAACTTTATATGGACCTCCAACCCTTAAACCCAGAATATTGAATCTGCCGTTTAATAGGGTAGTTGTCCCATATTGTGTGCCTGTAGGTTCATGAACAGCCATTACAGTAGCTGATGGCAATGCATCGCCGTTCTGGTCTGTTATTATTCCGCTTATAGCTGCAGTAGTTACTCCCTGTGCAAAAATATTTTGCGAATTAAGGAATAATAAAACAGCTACAAATAAGAATGAGAGCTTAGTAATGGATAACTTCATACGTTCTCCTTAGTTGTTTTAGTTTATTAAATAAGATTTTATTAGAAAAGAAAAATTCTTGAATTATAATGTGAAATTTAGGTGAGTATTTAATTAAATCAAACATTAGAATTATAAATTAACAATAATTTAATTTCATTAAAATTTGTATTCCTTCTAAATTATTAAGAAATAATGGGGAATAATTTATATATGTCAAAAAATAAATATTTTTATGAAACTGGGAAATAAAGTTTTTAATACTGGTGAAATTATCAAAAAATGTTTTCTAAGGCAATAAAAATCTTCTAATTTTTTCATTTAATTTTTAGATCATGCAAATTAAAGCTTAATTTACAATTTTAGAGAAAACTTTATGAATTTTTATAAAAAATATTTGTAAATTTATTAAAAGAAAGAATGAGAAATACTGATGATATTCCCTAAAGAAATTAAAAGTCTTAAAATTGTATTTATTTTTATTTTAATATTAATACTTGGTATCGGGGTTGCATCTTACAGGAATTTAACCGAAGTCTATTCTGTTGCCGAATGGCGTTCAAACTCTTATAATATTCTAACTTTTATTGAAGACCTAAAAGCTCAAATTGTCGGAGTCGAAGAATTCCAGCGCAATTATATTATTACTGGTGATTCTAACTATATACAGTCTTTTAACCGGGAAATCAATAATGAAAAAGTTGAGCTAAACAATCTTAGAATCTTATTCATTGATAATTTAATGCAAATAAATAGAATTAATAAATTGGATTCACTTTTAGCAATTCGTAATCAAAAACTTTTAGAAGTAATTAAAATAAGAGAAAGAGGAAATCTCAACCAATCAATGAAGTTGCTCCGCGAAAGAATTGAAAAAAGGGAAATAGACTCAATTGTAGGGACAATTTTATTAATTCAGGTTGAGGAATATAATCTCCTTCAAATGAAAGATACACTATTAGTTGTCAATGTAAAAAATACTTTTTATACCATTATTGCAGGAACAATTGTAAGCTGTATAATTTTCCTGGTTGTGTTCTATTTATTAGACAAAGAAATTGCTGTCAGGAAAAAAGTTGAATTGGATATTAGAAGCGCAATGGAATTTTCAGAAAGACTTTTAAACAGCAGTATTGACGGTATAATTGCATTTGACAGGGACTGCAGATATACTCTGTGGAATCCTGGAATGGAGTCTATTACCGGTATAACTAAAGAAAATACAATAGGGAAAGTGGCTTTTGAAATACTGCCCTTTCTAAAGGAAATAGGTGAAGATAAATATTATTATCAAACTCTTGAAGGAAAATCTGTAATTGCAAAGGATAGATGGTTTTATATTCCGGAGACAGTTCGGGAGGGATATTTTGAAGCGTATTATTCCCCTATCATTGACGTAAATCAAAAAGTAGTCGGAGGTCTGGCTATTATAAGAAATAGCACACAAAGAAAATTCGCTTTGGAAGCTTTGGAACGTTCAAAAGATAATCTTGAGAAAAGAGTGATCGAAAGAACCGCCGCATTGACTAAGCTAAATGATGATTTGACTAATGAAATAATAGAGAAAAAAAATGCGGAAGAAAAAATTAAAGCTACACTTCGAGAGAAAATGATTTTACTGAGAGAAATTCATCATAGGGTGAAAAATAATTTGCAGGTTATCTCTAGCTTATTAAATCTGCAATCAGCGTATATCGATGATAAAAAATCATTGGAGATTTTTCGCGAAAGTCAGAATAGAATCAAGTCTATGGCTCTAATTCACGAAAAACTTTATCAATCTAAAGACCTTAATAAGATTGAATTTTCTGAGTATATCAATTCTCTTGCTATAGATCTATTTTCTTCCTATAACATCAATTCAAATAGAATATCCCTGAATATTGATGTCAGGGAAATATCCCTTGAAATTGATTATGCTATTTTATGCGGTTTGATTATTAACGAATTTATCTCAAACTCATTAAAGCATGCTTTCCCGGGAGAAATGAAAGGTGAGATTTATATTAACTTATATACCGAAGGAAATAAGCAAATATTAATATACAGAGATAATGGGATAGGAATTCCGGAAAATATTGACTTTAGGAGAAGTGCTTCTTTGGGATTACAACTTGTCAATACTCTTACTGAACAACTAGGAGGTGAAATTTATTTGGATAAAGAAAAATATACTGAATTTAAAATTTTATTTACTGTTTAACTTTTTAGAAAATCCGATAGAATTTATTTTGTGTATTAAATTATCCCACCATTCATCTTTAATAATTTGGAATTTAGACCTTTGATGTAAATCAAGTATGCTTTCTATATTATTCAAAACTGTCTTGACCTCCAAGTCATCCTTATCATTCAGCCAGTTCAATATTGCCGCTGATATCTCTCCGGTCTGCTTATCTGATAATAAAATCTTTGTTTGAAGCAGTGCAGTCATCGTTTTTACAGTTGAATCAATTCCAGAATTAACAATAGCTTTCTGTGCTAAAAGAGAAGGGGATATTGTGATTAATAGAACTGCTAAGAATAATATGCAAAACTTCATTGGCTTATCCTTTCATTACGAGATTCTTTTAAAACTTGAAATCAATATATGTTAAAAACGAATATCTGGAAAATTTATTTTTAATAAAAATATGAATTAAAACATTTAAAATCCTCTATAATTTATGCAATGAAGTTAAATTATAGCCAT
>JAJXTM010000247.1 GCA_021783875.1 Bacteroidota bacterium | reverse complement strand
ATATGTTTGCCTGAGCTTTTTAAAACGCAGTACTTTTGTCAGTCTGAAGATATTAGTAATTATAAATTTGCCGAGACTATACCCGGACCGACAACTGATGCTATTTGTAATGTTGCAAAAAGAAGAGAAGTCTCCGTAATTGTACCTTTATTTGAAAAAAGGACTTCAGGTATTTATCATAACAGTCTGGCTGTTATTGATAAGTCGGGTGAAATAATTGGTATCTATAGAAAAATGCACATTCCGGATGATCCGGCTTTTTATGAAAAATATTATTTTACTCCGGGTGATTTGGGCTTTAAATCCTTTCAAACATCGGTAGGTAATATCGGAACATTAATTTGCTGGGATCAGTGGTTCCCGGAGGCCGCAAGAATCACCGCATTGAAAGGCGCAAGCGTTATTTTTTATCCGACAGCTATCGGCTGGCACCCAAATGAAAAACAACAACACGGCAAAGCTCAATTTGAATCCTGGCTTAGCGTTCAAAGAGGTCATGCTGTGGCGAATGGATTGTATGTTGCTTCTGTGAATAGAGTAGGAATTGAAAAATTAAATGAAAATTCTGCCGGGATTGAGTTCTGGGGCTCTTCTTTTATTGCAGATCCCCAAGGTGTAATCATTGCTCAAGCATCCTATGATAAAGAAGAAATAATCTTTGCTGATATAGATCTTGATAAGATTGATTATATCCGCCAGAACTGGCCTTTCTTACGGGATAGAAGAATAGATGCTTATAACGAAATTGAAAACCGGTTTATTGATGAAGAATTAAATAATGGAAAATGATAATTTAATTGCGCCTCTTGACTTTAGAATCCCTGCTGAATGGGAAAAACATGAATCAACCTGGATTGGATGGCCTCATAACTCAAATGATTGGCCCGGGAAAATGCCTCCAATTCAATGGGTCTATGGCGAAATAGTAAAAAAAATTTCTGTTAATGAAAAAGTAAATATTATTGTTGAATCTGAATATCACAAAAATAAGGCAATAAGAGTCCTAAAATATAACGGGGTAAATTTCGATAGTGTTAATTTCTTTATTCTTCCTACTGATAGAGGATGGATGAGGGATTCATTCCCGTCTTTTGTTATTGACAAAAATAATATTGCTCTTATCCAATTCGTTTTTAATGCTTGGTCGAAGTATTCTAATTATAAAAAGGATGAAAAAATTTCTTCTTTCATTTCTGAAGAATTCAAACTAAGGAAAATTTTACCAATTTATAAAGATAGACATGTTGTACTAGAAGGCGGCAGTATCGATACTAATGGATATGGAACACTAATTACTACAGAAGAATGCCTGCTTGACTCAAAAATTCAGGTTCGTAATCCGTCTTTTACAAAAAAAGACTATGAGGAAGTGTTCAAAAATTATCTTGGTGTAAATAATGTACTTTGGCTGGGTAAGGGAATTCTGGGCGATGATACACATGGACATGTCGATGATCTTTGTAGGTTTGTTAATAGAAATACTGTCGTTATCGTTAGCGAACAGAATTCATCGGATAAAAATTATTTTCCTTTACATGAAAATAAAGAACGCCTTCAATCAATGATGACAGAAGATAACTCTAAATTTGAAATAATAGAACTACCAATGCCTTCTCCGCTGATTTTTAAGGGTCAGAGATTGCCTGCCAGCTATGCTAATTTTTATATCTCTAATGCAGCTGTATTAGTCCCTACTTTTAATGATCCGAATGATAAAATTGCATTGGGGATTATATCGGAACTTTTTCCCGATAGGATTGTTACCGGTATACATTCTGTAGACTTAGTCTGGGGTTTGGGTACCATCCATTGTTTGACTCATGAACAACCTGCAATAAATCGCCATTAAATTCGTTTATATAATGATAAATTTATAATAATAATTTATATTGCATTGTAATTTCGGGCGGTTAATATATAATTATGAGATCTGCTTTTTTGCTAGTTTTATTTTTAGTTATGAACTTAAATACTTTTTCTCAAAATAAAGTATTTAATTTTAATTCATTTAAATTGGAAATTACTAATTCTAAATTAAATGAATTTAATAAGGATGACCGGATTATTTTTACTAAGGAATTCAGATCACCGCATGATTTTGCCCTTGATCTCGACGGAGACGGGAAGTTTGAATATTTAGTGAGTGATTCATATTTGGATTCCGGAAAATTGTTTTATGTACTTTATATTTTTAATACTTATGATTCCTTATCCTTAGCGGATTCAATTTCCTCTGGTCTTATTGAACCTTATGAGATAAAATCTTCCGAAATAAATATTCCGGTGATTGTATCGGGAAATCCGAATTTCGATTCTTTTAATATTGATAGCGAAAATATTTTTTTACCCATTAATTGCTGGAATTATAAAAATGGGAAATTAAATCTAATCAATGATGAGCTTTACAAAATATTTGAAAAGCAAAATGATGATATTATTGACTATATTGATAATTATTACATATCTAATCAGAGTAATTGTCAATCCTCTGAAAAAATTAAAGCGGCAATTGCTGCGGGATATGTCAACTATATCCATTCCGGAGATAAAATCCTGGCTCTTCAATTCATCCGGCATTATTATCATTGTAACGATTTTTCTGATTTTAAACAGCAGTTGGATGATTTATTGAAAGCTAAATGAAAATGAATTTGGATCGGAAAATTAAATGAAAAAATTAAGAATCGGTGTTATCGGAACTGGTCATCTCGGAAAACTTCATACGAAAATGTTTTCCGAAATCTCTGCTTGTGAATTGATTGGAGTCTTTGATCTTAATTACTCACAGGCTGAGCTTATTGCTAAGGAATATAATATAAAGGCTTTTAATAATATTGATAACTTGTTAGACGAAATTGATGCAGTTTCTATTGCGGCTACTACAAGCGCACACTTTGAATTGGTGAAAAAATCACTGGAATACAATAAACACGTTTTTGTTGAAAAACCAATTACTGCCTCTATTGATGAAGCAGAGGAAATTGTCAAATTGTCCAATCAAAGGCAATTAAACCTGCAGGTTGGACATATCGAACGATTTAATCCTGCATTGGTCTCACTCGATAAGTACATTATTGAACCTATGTTTATTCAGACCGATCGCTTAGCTCAGTTTAACCCTAGAGGTACTGATGTTGCCGTTGTGTTAGACTTGATGATTCATGATATTGATATAATATTGAGTTTAATTAAAAGCGAGGTTAAACATGTTGAAGCTAGCGGTGTCGCTGTTGTTTCTGATAATATTGATATTGCAAATGCTCGTATTCAGTTTGAAAACGGCGCTGTAGCTAATGTAACTGCTAGCAGAATATCACAAAAAAAAATGAGGAAAATGAGAATTTTCCAAAAGGATAATTACCTGTCATTGGATTTTATTACTGGTGTCTCTGAAGTATTCCGGCTCATCCCGCTTGATGATAAGGTTGATCCAACATACATTTCTTTCGGTGAAATTGGTGTCGGTGATAAAAAGAAACAAATCGTTTATGAACAGCCTGAAATTAAGGAAATTAATGCTTTAAAATATGAGCTTGAACTTTTTGTAAACTCGGTCTTAGAAAATAAAAAACCAACGGTTTCCGGCGATGATGGTCTGCGGGCATTGAAAGTTGCACAAATAATAATGAAGAAAATAAAAGAATCATTGGAGCTGATTAATTGAAGAAATTTACATATTATTTTATAACATTCTCTTTAACTCTAAATTTTATCGGTTGTAGTGTCTATAAAACCATTGTTAATGCTTCGAGGTTAAAATTTGAACTTGGCAATATAGAAAACTTTGAGGTTAGCGGAGTGCGTTTCAATGATAAAACTTCAGTTTCTGATTTCAATGCCATTGAAATATTAAAGTTAACATCCTCTCTTATTAGAGGTACTTTCCCGGTTACATTTATTCTAAATGTGCAGGCTAAAAATCCAAATGACGGAACCGCCGGGTTTCCTCGTACCGATATTATGCTAAAATCTTTTCCTTGGGATTTATATATAGATAATAAACAAACGGTATCCGGAAATATCCTTTCTCCGGTCTTTATCCCGGGAACCGGTGAAATAGTAACGATTCCGATAAAAGTTAGTATAGACCTTTATAAATTTATTAAGGAAAAAGACCTGAACTCATTGATAAACCTTGCCCTTGCCATTAATGGGGTTAAAGGTCATTCATCTAATGTAACATTATTTGCGCAGCCGACTGTATCAACTCCGATAGGAGATATCACATATCCCGGGCAATTAAAAATAGTCGGGATGAATTTTACTAACTAAATTTTAATTTAATCTTAAGGAAAAATTTTTATGTCGCAAAAAGAAAA
>JAJXTM010000246.1 GCA_021783875.1 Bacteroidota bacterium | reverse complement strand
TTAGGTTTTGCATTAATAGGTGTAGGCTTTTTAACACGAGCTATAATTCCCTCTTTGGAATTTATTGCAGCTGCCAAGATTTTAGTTCCGCCCATATCAACACTAATAATGTAATTCTTTTTCAGAAGAGCCTCCAAATAAAAAGATAAGAAAAAAATAAATCCAATTACAAAAGTTAAATTAACTCATTTTTCTTTATTATTGAAATATGAAAAATTATTCATTTTGGAAAATTTCAAAAAATAATTGCTATGCGTTCAATTAAACCATTAAAAAGATTCGGACAAAATTATTTAATAGATGATAATATATTAAATAATATTGTTAATGAAATTAATCCGACTCCAGAAGATTTCATAATTGAAATAGGACCTGGTCTAGGGGCGTTGACTAAACATTTATATGAATTGACTAAAAATATTACACTTGTTGAAATTGACTCAAGAGTTGTTGATGAGCTAAGTATCAAATTCCCGGAGCTAGAAATTTTTCATCAGGATTTTCTAAAATTAGATTTGAATGAAATAGCAGTTCGAAAGAATACAAAAATTAGAATAACAGGGAACATACCATATAACATAACATCTCAAATACTTTTTAAACTACTAGAAAATAATAACGTTGTAATAGATGCCGTTTTAATGATGCAATATGAAGTAGCTCAAAGGTTAAGAGCTAAAAGGGGCACTAAAGATTATGGAATTTTAGCAGTAATTATGCAATATTTTACTGATATAAACTTTTGTTTTAAAGTCTCACCAAATGTTTTTTATCCTAAGCCAAATGTAAATTCTGCTTTAATTCACATAAATTTCAACAATTTGGTTTTGCAAGGGATCGATAAATCTTTTTTTATAAAAACGGTTAAAGCTGCATTTGGAAATAGAAGAAAAACTTTAAAAAATTCATTAAGTAATAGTATATTTGGTAATATAAATTTCAATAATTGCGGTATTGACTTAACTCTACGTGCTGAGCAGCTTTCAATAAAGGATTTCCTAATCCTTGCTGAGTTCGTAAAAAATAATTTTCCAAAAATATAAGATGATCTAATTTATACAAAGATACTTTTTACGAATGAATCTATTAAAATCTTTCGTTTACAAACTTAAAGCATTTGACCTTGTGGCAGTAGTATTCTATCTCTTTCTTTCTGCCATGAATGTTATATATTATTATGATGTAAGGCATTGGCTATTGTGGTTAATAGTAAATGCATTCGTTATAATACTCACCATTACAATTGCATACTTTGAATATAAGCATGACAGCATTATATGGAGAATTGTCCATTACTGGTATATAGCGCCATTAATACTTTTTACATATAAGGAATTATATTATTTAATTGAACCGATTCGACAACACGATTATGATTGGTTATTTATAATTATTGATCGTAAATTATTCGGAACTGATGTTGCTCCATTTCTTTTAAAATACTCTTGTCCTCTATTTACAGAATTATTGCAAATTATATACAGTTCTTTTTATTTATTACCAATTATTTTTAGTCTAACCCTTCTTAAAAACAGACGTTATGTTGCACTTGATTATTCAATTTTCTCTATTATTTATGGATTTTATCTTTCTTATTTAGGATATTTTATACTTCCGGGAATTGGGCCAAGATTTACTCTGCATGTTTTTTCCGATTTGAATAAGCAGCTTCCGGGACTATTTTTTACTAAATATTTAAGAGAGTTTATAGATATTGGAGAATCTATACCCGCAGGTACGATAAATCCGGCTTTGCATGTACAGAGGGATATTTTCCCAAGTGGGCATACTATGATCACTTTGATAGTAATGTATCTTTCGGTTAAGCTAAAAAGCAGGTCAAAATATTTTTTTATACCAATAGGGGTACTATTAATTTTCTCTACTGTATACCTATGGTATCATTATGTAATTGACTTGGTTGGCGGATTATTGTTTATGATTTTTTCAATTTGGACCGGGAAATATATATTTAATTGGTGGAGAAAAGAACTTGGACAGGAAGAATTTGAATATGATAAATTTTAAAAAAAATCCAGCATGCATAAATGAACGATAAAAAGAATAAAGTAAAAAAAATATTTGATTCTATAGCTTTCAGATATGATTTTTTAAATCATTTATTAAGCTTCGGTATTGATAATTATTGGCGCTTAAAAGCTTTAAAATTAACAGGATTAGACAAAGATTCCATACTTCTAGACGTTGCCTGCGGAACAGGAGATGTTGCTATAGCGGCAAGAAAATTTGGTGTTAGGAATATTTACGGTGCAGATTTTTCATTCAATATGCTTTCTCTTTTCAATCAAAAAAGTAATTGGATTCATGGGAGATGTATTCAGATGGTAGCCGAGAAATTACCGGTTAAAAGTAATTCAATAACAAATATCACTGTAGCTTTTGGTGTAAGGAATTTTTATAATATCCAAGAGGGATTTGATTCTTTTTTCGATATTTTGAAAGAAAAAGGTAAGGTAACGATAATAGAATTCCGGATGCCAATTAATATTTTTTTTAAAATCTTATACAAATTTTATTTTAAAAAGATATTACCATTAATCGGAGGTATAATTTCCGGAGATAAAGCGGCATATAAGTATTTACCTAATTCAGTCGAGGAGTTTGACGAAAAAATAAATATGCCCGAACTTTTGAAAAATTCGGGCTTTGAAAAAATAGAAAAACACACATTGACTTTTGGAATAGTGCAAGTAATAATCGCAACTAAATAGAATTAGTATTTTCTATTTAATTGTATATGATAGCAAAGTTTCCGAAACAGTAGTAGTAGTATCTGCTAAATTAACTCCCTGACCACTAAAGGCACTAAATACTGCACCGCTTCCCTGCCATTTTACTACTCCAATATTTTGCACAAGCCAGGCTGTTGCACTATATTGATAAGTTGAAGGTGTTGCAAAAAAATTTGATTGATTAGGAATTGTCAAAGTTAAAATAAAATTAATTTTTTGTGCATTCTGCGTAGATTGCCCGTTAGACAAGTTAAGGCTTAATTGTTCCGTGCCCACATAATTAGCTTTTACATTAACAAGATTGAAACTTAATGGACCGTATTTCAGACCTAAGTTGAAGACATCCCAATTAGACCCGTTTTGAAATGAAAGTACAAAAGCTTTTAGTTTTGAATCTATTGAAATAAAAGCCATTAAAGAATCCGGAATAATCTTTGAAAGTCCGGCTGTATCAAGAGCAAAGAATACTGAGTCACCTGAGACTTGGAAATAGGAAAGATTGACCTGACTACCAACTCCAAATGATAAAGTATCAATTTCTGTTTGAAATGAAATTCCATTTACCACTGAAGTTCCGGAATAAGTTGCTGATCTAATTCCAGTTGTTGTTCCTCCAGTTGAATCGGTTGAGTGAATGGAATAAAGGTAATGGTTTCCATCTTTATTAGGAAAGTATGCAGCATTAGCACCGGTTGTAGATGGGCTGAGAGTATTACTATTTTTACAAGCTACAATATATAATGGGAGCAAAAGTATTAAAAGATAAAGATATTTTTCATTTTTCATAAAGATTCCTATTTATTATTATTTTGATTAATTCCTTAAAGGCTTTAGCTCTGTGGCTAATGATATTTTTTTCATTAAGATTCAACTCAGCCATAGTTAATTCATACCCCACAGGAATAAAATATGGATCATATCCAAAACCATTTATTCCTCTTCCCTTTTCAACAATTTTACCTTTAATTTCACCAAATGCAGAAAAGTAATTTACCCCATCGTAATAAACTGCTGCACAAACATACTTTGCAAAATGAGGTTCACCAAAGTTTTTAAGATCATTTAGTAGTTTCTCATTATTTTCATGATCAGAAGCATATTCACCTGCATATCTTGCAGAAAAAACTCCCGGATTACCATCTAATTGCTCTAATTCTAGTCCGGAATCATCCGATATGACAGGAACTCTTAAAGCATCAAAAACAGTTTCAGCCTTTATTTTTGCATTAGCTTCAAAGGTTAAACCATTCTCAATAATTATAGGAAAGTCTAATCCAAGCAGAGATAAAATATTAATACTTTTGGGTCTAAAGATTTCAATTACCTCGGTAATCTTCCCTTTATTTTTTGAAGCAAACACTAAGTTATTCAATATTTAATCTACTTGATTTAATTTTATAAAATATATTAATAATTGCTCCAATTGATGTCATTGAGTTGAGAATTGAAAATATTAAATCTCCCAGAAAGAAAGAGTAAAGCATGAGAGAAAGGCTGCCAATACTGTTAAGCAATAAAAAATAGCCGTTAACCTTGCAATATTTTACTTTAATTGTTTCGATAGTTTGC
>JAJXTM010000245.1 GCA_021783875.1 Bacteroidota bacterium | reverse complement strand
AATTAAACTGTTTTTCTTTATTTGCGCGCCAGATTAAAACGGGGAAATTTTCCAAAATATTCAAGTAAAAGTCTTTAGCAGCCAAGACAGCTAATTCTGTTTTTCTGCGTTCTGTTGTATCTCTAAAAGTAAAAACCTTACCTAAGATATTTCCCTTTTCATCTAAAATTGAAGACATTTTTTCCTCAATTTGACGTGATTGACCGTTTTTGGACTTAAGGATCTTATTTGCTGATAAATTATCAACAATATTTTGAGGATCTTCTTTTAAGAAATAAATAAAAGCTTCGGTTGAATTATCGGGAGTTGTAGAATAGACTTCATCAATTATTTTCCCGGAACTTTCACTCAAAGAATAGCCGCATATTTCTTCTGCTGCATGATTCATAAATTTTATAAGATTATCCGGTCCAGTAGCTATTACAGCATCAGCAATACTTCCCAGAGTAATTTTAAACCAAAGATCATTTTCTTTTTCTTTGGTTTCAATAGATTTTTTATATAAAGCAATATCAATAGCACTTTTAAGATCTTTTCTTTCAAAAGGTTTAATTAAATATCCATAAGGCTGAGCAATTTTAGCTCTTTCAATTGAAGAATCATCTGAAAAAGCGGTCATGAAGATTAATGGGATATCGAATTTTTCTTTAATCATCAATGCCGTATCAATACCGTCCAATTTGCCTTCCAGCCTAATGTCCATTAATACTAGGTTCGGAATGCATTTGGGAATAGTTTCCAAAGCATCTTCTCCGGATTTTGCTTTGCCTGCTATATTATAGCGCAAACTCTGAAGGGACTTTTCCATAAAAAATAATGCATGCTCATCATCTTCAACTACAAATATTTCGGGATCATTCATTAGAAAATCTCCATAATATTAGTTTGCATATATTAATTTCTAAAATAATTATTGGATCGTGTCATTTTACTAATTCATTTTCTTTATTTATTTACTCACATTGATTTAAAACTTTACCGGCAATATTCTGCAAAGGCATAACTGCATCCACGCCGCCTAACTTTATTGCCTCCTGAGGCATACCAAAAACCACGCAGGTTTTTTCGTCCTGTGCAATAGTAAAAGCGCCTGCTTCTTTCAGTTCAAACATACCTTTAGCGCCATCATCACCCATACCAGTCATTATTACACCCACCGCATTTTTCCCTGCGTATCTGGCAGCAGATCTAAATAAAACGTCAACTGAGGGTCTATGTCTGCTAACCAAAGGTCCTTCTTTAACTTCCACAAAATAGCGAGCTCCGCTTCTCTTCAATAATAAATGATGATTTCCGGGAGCAATTAAAGCGCGACCTCGAATAACAGAATCTCCGTTCTCAGCTTCTTTAATTGATAATCGGCAAAGTCCATCTAATCTTTTAGCAAAAGCTGAAGTAAAATTTTCAGGCATGTGCTGTACAATAACAATACCAGGCGAATCCATAGGAAGTAATTCTAAAAAAACTTTGAGAGCTTCAGTACCACCGGTGGAAGCTCCTACAACAACAACTTTTTCAGTAGTTTCGATTAATGACTTATTATTAGACTTAGGTAAAATAACATCTGCGGACAATTTTGGCTGCACAATATTTTGCAATGCGGAATTTTTTTTAAGATGCGCCAATGAAGCTGCTTTGACCACATCGCAGATATGGATTCTAGACTCTTCTAAGAACTGTTTTGTACCGATTTTTGGCTTAGTAATTAACTCTACAGCTCCAAATTCCAATGCTTTTAATGCGGTTTCTGAGCCGCTTGTAGTTAGACTTGAGCAAATGACAACCGGAATGGGGTGCTGGCTCATAATCTTCTGAAGGAAAGTAAGCCCGTCCATTTTGGGCATTTCTATATCCAGAGTAATAACATCCGGAATAACTTCTTCAATTTTTTCAGCAGCTACAAAAGGATCGGAAGCAGTACCGATAACTTCAATATCATTGTCGCTGCTTAGAATTTCAACAAGTGTTTGTCTTACTACAGCGGAATCATCAACAATCAAGACATGAATTTTTTTATTCATAATTTCAAACTTTTTGATAAATAGTTGACGCAACCCGAACTAGCGGGATATTCATACCCATAATCGTTTCGGAATGTCCGATAAATAAATAACCTCCTTTTATAAGTTTTCGTGATAAGTTTTTAAGTACCTTTTCCTGAGTCTGTCTATCAAAATAAATTATTACATTACGGCAGAATATAACATTGAGATTATCCTGTATATCATAATTATCTTCCATAAAATTAACTCTTGAGAAATGGACTTTATTCCTGAGTTCAGGCACTATTCTAAAAGTTTTTTTATCCGGATCTTTACTTCTTAATAAATATTTTTTCTTCATTTGTTCGGGGATAACTTCTATTTTATCAAGCTCAAATATTCCTATTGATGCTTTATTAAGTACATCAGTCGATATGTCAGATGCATAAATCTCAAACTGAAAACCGGGATTTTTTAATTGAAATTCACTAAGAACTATAGACATTGTATAAGGTTCTTCACCGGTAGAACAACCAGCACTCCAGAACTGAAAAACTTTATTTTTTTTATCACCCTCAGGATTTTGAATGATTTCAGGTAAAACTGAATTTGTCAAATATTCAAAATGTTGATTTTCTCTGAAGAAGTCGGTCTTATTAGTCGTGATCACATCTATAAGAGGGATTACCTCTTCTTCCGCCCCTTTAATTGAGTATAAATAATTTATATATGCGCTAAAAGTATCGATTCCCAAATGAATCATTCTTTTTCTTATTCTACCCTCAATAAGGATTTTTTTTACTTCAGGTAAATTAATTCCGCATATATTAAAGATTGAATTACTAAGTTTAGCGAATTCATCCTTAGTCATTTCTTCTTTGTGAATATTGAGAGAAACATTTTCCATAGTAATTTTGAATAAATTGAGTCCGGTTAATTTTATTAACCGGACTTCAATAGTTGAATGATTTAGTTTGTTTCTACTTTCGTTGATTCACTCAAATCTGTATCCTGAATTAAAGATAGTTCGTCGGTAGTAAATACCTTATCAATGTCTAAAATCATAATGAAATTTTCATCTCGTTTACCCATACCGCGAAGAAATTCAGCTTTAAACTTAGTACCGAATCTTGGAGCAGGTTCAATTTGATCGGGTTCTAATTCAAAAACTTCCTGCACCGAATCAGCAAGTGCACCCAGAATAATAGTTTCGTCATCTGTGTTAATTTCTAAAACTATTATACAAGTATTTCGTTTATTTTCTGTCTTTGACATTCCGAACTTTAATCTTAGATCCATGACAGGAACTACACTGCCGCGGAGGTTGATAACACCTCTCATATATTCAGGAGTTCTGGGTATTTTTGTAATATTCGTGTAATCAAGTACCTCTCTGACTTTAGACACTTCGACCGAAAACAGTTCATCACCCAGAGTAAAAGTCAGATAAGGTTTTACTTCAATTATTGCTGCTACGCTCATAATATTCTCCGTTAAAATTTTTAGACTAATTAATTAGAATTTAACAAATTCCGAATCCAGAGAATCAAGACTACTATCCAGGTTCATTTTAAATCCTTTTTTAGAAGCAGATTTTGACTCTGCTTGAAATCCGGAAGTTCCGTTGCCGTTGCCATTACCGTTTCCTCCGTTGCTTTTACTTTTTGCAGCAAATTGATTCGAAGCAGCCGGTTTATTCTTCTTAACCATATCGCCGGTTCTAAAGAATCCGATCACGCTCATTAATTGTTCAGCCTGCGAAGTTAATCCTGCAGCAGTAGAAGACAGTTCTTCGGATGCAGAAGCATTTTGCTGAATAACCTGGTCTAATTGCTGAATTGCTTTATTAATTTGTTCAGCGCCTGAATTTTGTTCATTGCTAGCAGCAGTTATTTCCTGAACTAATTCAGATGTTTTTGTAATATCGGGAACAAGTTTAGTAAGCATTTCACCTGCATTCTCAGCAACTTCAACACTTGCAGCGGAGAGTTTATTAATTTCTGCAGCAGCAGTCTGACTTCTTTCGGCTAGTTTTCTAACTTCAGAAGCTACAACTGCAAATCCTTTACCATGTTCTCCTGCTCTTGCTGCTTCAATTGCTGCGTTTAGTGCAAGAAGATTTGTCTGTCGTGCAATTTCCTCAATAATTGAAATCTTTCCTGCAATCTCTTTCATTGCAGATACAGTTTCGGCTACAGCTTTGCCTCCGACTTTAGCATTTTCTGCAGATTGCAAAGCAATTTTTTCAGTTTGAAGCGCATTCTCAGCATTTTGCTTAATATTAGAAGTCATTTGTTCCATCGAAGATGAAGCTTCTTCGGCAGAGGCTGCCTGTTTATTAGCT